>CAYGVP010000100.1:0-5681 GCA_964353385.1 uncultured Dehalococcoidaceae bacterium | reverse complement strand
CGTAAATAAAGCCCTCTCTTTTCTCGATAAGGAGTACAACATTATTTTAATGGACCCGCCCTATTCCGATACCACTACCGGTGATGTTATCAACCGGCTGGCAGAATCCAAGCTGGTTGGGGCTGCAACAAAGCTGGTTGTCACCCATTCTTCTCGCTCTCCGCTAGAGCAAAAATACGCTACGCTCAATCTCGTTAAGAAACACCGCCACGGTGATACCTGCATTTCTATTTTTCAAAAGGAGGTCGGCTCTTGATTATTGCTCTTTATCCCGGCAGTTTTGACCCTATAACCAACGGTCATATCGATATCGCCATTAGAGCATCCCAGCTCTTTGACAAAACCATCATCGGCATCTTTGCCACGCCGGAAAAAAAGCTCACCTTCTCCCTCGCGGAACGCGTCGCCATGGCAAAAAAAGCCACCGCTCACCTGCCCAAGGTTGATGTTAGACCCTATAGCAATATTACCGTGGAATTCGCCAGAGAAGTAAAAGCCAAGGTTCTGGTGCGCGGCTTGAGAGCCATCGGCGATTTCGAATGGGAGTTTGAAATGGCGATGATGAACCAGATGCTTTCACCCGGCCTGGAAACCGTTTGTTTCTTGGCCAGCCAGGAATACCAGTTCCTTAGCGCCAGCCTGATAAAAGAAGTAGCCAGCCTGGGCGGCGATATTTCCAGTCTCGTCCCTAGTCATGTAGCGGCGGCTCTTAAGAAAAAGATTGTGGGTAAAAAGTAAGATTATAGATAGAAAATACGATTCTTCATCGATGTTATCCTTTGGATAGATTCAGGAGGTAGTGTTAATGGCTTACAAAATTACAGATGAGTGCATTAGCTGTGGAGCCTGCGAGCCGGAATGCCCGGTCCATGCCATCAGCGAGGGCGAGACTACTTATGTCATCGACCCTGATAAATGTGTCGAGTGCGTGGGATATTTCGATTCATCTAAGTGTTCGGAAATTTGCCCGGTTGATGCCGCCAAACCCGACCCTGACCATCCCCGGAAAAAATAAATCAATAGCTTTTCAAAAAAATAGCGGAGCTAGTCTTTTAGAATGCCCCGCTATTACGGCTTTTCAATTATAAGCCTCACATCAGGAAATGAGGCCGGAGTTGTTTACTTCATCTAGTACATGCTGAAGAAATCGTGTATTGCGTCTTGGAAAGTATAACCTGGTATTGATATCCCACCGAAACCGAAATCAGGCGGTAGCAGCCCCAGAACAATACCGAATTTATCCAGTAAAAATCTGGCTAAAGATGAACCGGCTATGATATCTTGACCACCTGACCCGTACACCAGCCACATTGCCAGTATCGCGCCGATAAAAATTGCACCCGCCAGAAGGCCTATGACCGCGCCGCCCAGCTTATCTACAAAGCCCAGCAATACTGCGTGAACAATTTTCTTCACAATCATCCCCAGTATCGACGCCACAATTAGAGTTGCGACGATGATGATAACAAATGCCACTATCCTGGCGATACCGGGGTCGGAAATAAATGACAGCTTCTCCCCTAAACCATCCGAGTAGCGCCCCGCCAGGACTACGCCGATAATCCCACCGGCCAGCGAAAACGCTATCCTGACCAACCCCTGCTGGATACCTGTAACAAGCGAAATTACCAGACCCACTATTATCACGATATCAAGCCAGTTCATATCCACCTCCTTGATTCCGTTAGAATAATTCTACTCTCCATAATGTTGGGTGTCAAAAAAAATTTCAAGCTAATATTTCTCAGGATTTCGCCTCACCCAGCTCTTTAGCCCGCTGATACGCCGCTTTAACTGCTTTGCGGACAATTCCAGCGAGGTCGCTTTTCTCAAATACCTCGATGGCTCGTTCCGTTGTACCGCCTTTGGAAGTTACGTCGCGTCGCAGTTCGGCCGGCGCTTTATCTGATTTATCTATCAGCTGCGCCGCCCCGAGTATTGTCTGTAATACCAGCTTCTCGGCATCGTTTCTCTTCAGTCCTAGTGCCACCGCCGCATCAATAAGCGACTCCGCGAAAAAATATAAATAGGCCGGACCGCTGCCGCTTATCGCTGTAACCATATCGAGGTCGTCTTCTTCGTCAAAGTAAATCTCCTTACCCATTGCCCCCAGAATTGTCTTCGCCCATCGTTTTTGCTTTACGCTGACCTCTTTAGTGGCTGTCCAGCCGCTCATGCCGAGTCCTATCTGCGCAGGAGTATTGGGCATCACCCTCACGATATTGCGGTGTCCCGCTCCTTTATATATGCTTCTTATCTTTACACCGGCCGCTATCGATAGTATAAGCTGGCTTTGTTTTAGATTGCTTTTTAAATCTGCCAGGACTTCGCCAATATTTTGCGGCTTCACCGCTAGGACTATCACTTCCCTGCCGTTAATAGCTTCCCTATTATTAGCTGATACAGTAACGCCATACCGGTCCTTGAGATACAGAAGCCGTGACTCGCTGACATCGCTGACGGAAATTTCTGCCGGCAGGCAAATCTTACCTTTCAGCAAAGACTTGATAATAGCCTCCCCCATTTTCCCCCCACCGATAAACGCTACTTTCATGCCGATTAGAAGCTCCTTTTTTTAAAATAGTTCCGAGCAACTAATTGTTTTTCATTTTTTAAAATTTTTTTTTATAAACTTTAGCTATAAACCGTAGCTGAATTGTTTTATTTGTTTTATGTTATCCTTTCGACAAGGATCAGGGTGAGCAGGTGTAAAGTAGCAATAGTTTACTGTTTACAGTATAAGCGAGAAGGGAAAGGAAGTAAACGGGATTTTGTCATACTGACGATACTCACCCCTACCCCTCTCAAACTCAAGTACCAGTTATGCCCATTTTTCATTTGTTTGAGAGGGGGAATTTTTTAGAAGAGGGGTTTCGCCCCTCTTAAACGCCCTATTTTACCACGATATTCACCAGTTTCCCGGGCACATAAATAACCTTCACCACCTGTTTCCCCTCCACGAAAGGCTTTACCCTTTCCTGCTGGACGGCAAGTTTTTTCGCCTCGTCTTCCGTAATCGTTACCGGTACAGTCAGCCTGTCGCGCACCTTGCCGTTTACCTGGACCACTAAAGTAAATTCGTCGCTCGTCACCAATTTTTCATCCCACTCTGGCCAGTCCTGGTTATGGATACTGTACTTATTGCCCTTCTTTTCCCAGAGCTCTTCACTTATGTGCGGCGCCGTCGGCGCCAGAAGCAACAATAAAGCGCTATTTGCAGACTCCCAGGCTGAAGTTGAAACATCACCCGATTCTTTTACTTTGCTCAAATAGTTAGTGAGCTCCATCAGCGCCGCCACCATGGTATTCAGTCGTATTTTTTCAATGTCCTCGGTCACTTTTTTAATCGTCTGGTGTGTCAGACGCGCCAGTTCTTCATCCGCGGTAGAGTCATGAGATTTATATTCCTCTGTTGCCAGGTTCCAGACCCGGTGCAGCCACCGGCTTATGCCGCTGATGCCGCTATCATCCCATTCGCCGCCCTGCTCCCACGGCGCGATGAACATCATATAAGCGCGCACCGTATCTACGCCCAGTTCAGCCACATACTCATCCGGGTTGACTACATTGCCTTTAGACTTACTCATTTTCTGGTGTCCGGAAATAATAATCCCCTGGTTGAAAAGCTTAAGGAACGGCTCGCCGAAATCGATAAGCCCCATGTCCCGGATAGCCTTGGTAAAGAAACGGGTATAAAGCAGATGCATTACGGCATGTTCGGCGCCGCCGGTATAAAAGTCCACCGGCATCCAGAGTTTCACTTTTTGCGGGTCGAAAGCTGCTTTCTGATAGCGCGGGCTGGTGTAGCGCAGCATGTACCAGCAGGAGCATAAAAACCCGTCGATAGTGTCCGTCTCGTGTTTGGCCGGCGAACTGCATTTAGGGCATCTGGTATTAACGAACTTCTCATTGTATTTAAGCGGCGATTCGCCGGTAGGTTTGAACTCGGCGTCCTCGGGAAGCAAAACGGGCAGGTCTTTTTCCGGCACCGGCACGATGCCGCATTTCTTACAGTGAATCATGGGTATCGGAGCGCCCCAATAGCGCTGCCGCGATATCAGCCAGTCGCGGATTTTATAGCTCACGGTCCTCTTGCCCCACCCATTTTCCTCCAGGTATATAGAAACAGCCTCAATTCCCTTTTCACTGGGCAATCCATTGAATTGCCCGGAGTTTACCATTTTGCCAGGTTCTATGTAAGCAGCTTCAAGCTCTTTACCGTCCCAGTCCGGCGGCGAAATCACCACCGGTATCGGCAAATTGTATTTCTTAGCAAAAGCAAAGTCTCTTTCATCATGGGCCGGCACAGCCATCACCGCTCCCGTGCCGTAGCTTAAGAGAACATAATCGGCAATCCAGATGGGAACCTTCGTCACGTTAAGCCTATTAGTGCAGTAGGCGCCGGTAAAGACGCCATCCTTCTCTTTTTCCGTGGATAAGCGTTCAATTTCCGTCAACTTTCTCGAACCGGCGATATATGCTTGCACCGCAGCTTTCTTTTCCGGCGTGGTCAACTTTTCCACCAGCGGGTGTTCCGGCGCCAGCACCATGAACGTAACGCCGTAAACTGTATCCGGCCTGGTGGTGAATATATTAATCTCTTTTTCTTTAACGCCGGGATGGTCCAGAACGAAGGAGATTTCCGTACCCTGGCTCTTGCCTATCCAGTTACGCTGGATTATCTTGATGCGCTCCGGCCAATCAATGCCGTTGAAATCCAGAAGCTCATCGGCATAGCGTGTAATGCGGAAAAGCCACTGCGCGAGGTCGCGCTTGATGACTTCCGACTCGCAGCGCCAGCACCTGCCATCTTCTACCTGCTCGTTAGCGAGCACCACCTGACATTTGGGACACCAGTTTACCGGAGCCTTGCCGTAATATGCCAAATCCTTCTCATACAGCTTAAGAAAGAACCACTGCGTCCACTTATAATATTCCGGCAGGCAGGTAATGACTTCCCTATCCCAATCGTATATGGCGCCGATGCTCTTTAGCTGGCGGCGCATGTTATCAATGTTCTGCATCGTCCATTTAAAGGGGTGGATACCGCGCTTGATGGCGGCGTTTTCCGCCGGCAGGCCGAAGGCATCGAAGCCCATAGGATGCAGCACATTAAAGCCGCGCATGCGCTTATATCGGGCGTGGACATCCGAAGGCGCCATGGCGTACCAGTGGCCGATATGCAGGTCGCCGGAGGTATAGGGGAACATCGTAAGTGCATACCACTTGGGCTTAGGGTCGTTATCTTTGACCTCATAAAGCTTATCGTCGGCCCATTTCTGCTGCCACTTCTTTTCGATTTCCTGCGGATTGTACTTATCGGCCATAGTTGTTCTCCGTTCAATACCGGCGACTTGAAAGCCGCTATGAAGTCATTTTAACAATAATAACTATGTATGTAAACAATAAAAAACTTAAAACCCAAAAGTCAAATGGCATATGAGGCAGAAAGCCAACTATGCTACAATGATGGCGATATGATACCCGTCAGGCTAAAGATGCGTAACTTCATGTGCTACCGTGACAACGTGCCGGCGCTGGACTTAACGGGCATCCACCTCGCCTGCATTTCCGGCGATAACGGCAACGGCAAGTCCGCTATCATCGACGCCATGACATGGGCGCTGTGGGGCAAAGCCCGCGCCAGCAGCGATGACGACCTTATCCACTCAACACAGTCG
>CAYGVP010000099.1:5020-5731 GCA_964353385.1 uncultured Dehalococcoidaceae bacterium | reverse complement strand
TTAACAAGGAAGGGAAATTTGCTGTATATACTCATCGGCGAAGATGATTATTCCCTCCGTCAGGCGCTGGAAGAGATTAAAAAGTCTATCGGCGACCCCGCCTCCCTGATGCCCAATACCACTGTCCTTGAGGGTGCTAAGGTAACGCCGGAGCAGTTGCGCTCTGCCTGCGAGACGGTGCCTTTTCTTGCCGATAAACGGCTGGTCATCATCGAGGGGTTGCTGGAACGCTTCGAGCCGAAAGGCAGAGTCAAAAAGAAAAAATCGCCCCGCCAGCCTGGCCAGGCAGAAGACTATCAGCCTGTAGTGCAGAGTATTAAAAACCTGCCGCCCTTTACCGAGCTGGTAATCATCAGCGGAGATATTAAAGCTGCCAATCCTCTTCTGGTTGAGCTCTCTTCCCTGGCTAAAGTGCGTCGTTTCCCGCTGCTTAAACGTGATGAGTTAATAAGGTGGGTTGAGCAGCGGGTAGCTTTACAGTCTAAAAACGGCATTTCTAAAAAAGCTGTGGATTTGATGGTTCGCCTTGTCGGTAATGATTTGTGGACGATGTCTAATGAAATCGATAAACTGGTTCTCTTTACCGGCGGACGTTCCATTGAAGAGGCCGATGTGAAAGCGGTGGTAAGCCATGCCCAGGAAGCCAATATTTTCAATATGATTGATGCTATTATGGAGTCCAGGGTGAGCGTAGCCCAGGAGCTTCTACAG
>CAYGVP010000099.1:0-5010 GCA_964353385.1 uncultured Dehalococcoidaceae bacterium | reverse complement strand
TACAGGAGCTTTTTATTCAGGGAATGGAGCCGGCGTATATACTGGTGATGCTGGCGCGCCAGGTCAGGATTATTTTTCAGGTCAGGGAAATGCGCGACCGCGGCATGTCCCGGGGCGTTATCCAGACTAGGCTCGGCTTGACCCGGGATTTTATTTTGCGCAAGGCGTGGGAGCAGGCGGATAAATACTCCCCGGCGCGCTTAATTCAAGTGTATCACAAGTTATTGGAGGCTGATATTGCTATCAAGACCGGTAAATATCATACCCCCGAGCTTGTGCTGGATATCCTTGTTGCCGAGTTGGGGTTCACCCTGAAGGTTCACCCTGAAGGGCGGAGGAGCGCGGTGTCGGCTTAAGGAGAAAGATGCAGAAAAAGACAAAGCCGGTAGTCGCTGTGGATATTGGTGGTACCAAAATAATGGTTGCCCTCTTTAGCGCGGGCGGCAAGATGCAGGCTAAAGATATCCGTCCTACCCTGGTGAGTGAAGGAGTTGATGCTGTCATCAAGCGGCTTTACGCGGCGGTAAATAGCATTTTGAAAACTAGCGAACTATCGTCAACCGAAATCAGCGCTATCGGTATTGCCTGCGCCGGCGGTATCGATACCGGCAGGGGCGTGGTAGTAACGTCTTCTCCCAACCTCCCCGGCTGGGCGGGCCTGCCGCTGGCGGACCTTATGAAAAATAAGCTGGGAATCGCAACATATGTAGTGAACGATGCCGGCGCCGCTGCCCTCGGCGAGCAGCGTTACGGGGCGGGAAAGGGAGCAAAAAATCTCGTTTTGTTTACTCTGGGCACCGGTATCGGCGGCGGCATTATCATTGACGGCAAGCTGTATCTAGGCGATAGGGGTAGCGTTGGGGAGTTGGGGCACATGACTGTTGAGCCTCAAGGCCCCAGGTGCGGCTGCGGCAACACCGGCTGCCTGGAAATGCTTGCCTCCGGCACGGCTATTGTCCGGGACGCTATCGAACGAATACGTAAAGGCGATAAATCTGCCCTCGTGGCGATGGCGAAGGGGAAGATAGACCAGATAACGGCGGAAACGGTCGGCGAAGCCGCGCGTAATGGTGATAAGCTGGCTCAAGAAGTTATAACGCAGGCGGCTTACTACCTTGGGGTCGGCATGATAAATATCGCCAATATTTTTAACCCGGAGATGATAATCATCGGCGGCGGCATGGCGGCTTTGGGTGAAATGATTATCGGGCAAGGAAGAAAAATGGTGGCGGAGAGGGCATTTTCCAGAAATTTAAAGTCGGTAAGCATCGCTATAGGTAGACTCGGCAACGAAGCCGGCGTCTATGGCGCCGCAGCTTTTGCTTTTGATATGAGGAGGGCAGGATGAAAATTCGTAAGGCAGTTATCACGGCGGCTGGCTGGGGCACGCGTTTCTTGCCGATTACCCGCTCGCAGCCCAAGGAAATGCTACCTCTATTAGACAAACCTCTTATTCACTACGCCGTGGAGGAGGCTATAAAGTCTGGCATCGACCGGATTATCATGGTCACTTCCGCCAGCAAACGCGCCATAGAAGATTATTTTAATCGTTCGCCGGAGCTGGAAAACTATCTCAAAGGAAAAGGCGAAGCCGAGCTTTTAAAGCGTATGGGAGAAATATCCGGCATGGCGGATTTCTGCTATGTCCTCCAGAGAGAACAGAAGGGGCTGGGCGACGCGGTATTAACGGTAAAAGTCGTTGTTGGCGATGAGCCTTTTGCCTTGATGCTGCCGGATGATATTATCGATAACGATGTACCCGCCTTGAAGCAGATGATGGATGTATATGAAAAATACGGTTCCGGCGTTATCGCTGTAGAGCGGGTCAAAGCTGAAGATACCGATAAATACGGCATTATTGAGCCGGAGCCCGTTTCCGCCGGGGTCTATCGGGTATTGAGTATGGTGGAAAAACCGGAGCCGTCGCAAGCCCCCTCCCATCTCGCCATCGTGGGACGATATATCTTAACCCCCCGCATCTTTGAAATACTTAAGGAGACTAAACCCGGTATAAACGGCGAAATTCAGTTGACCGACGCCCTTAATGCGTTGCTCAAGCATGAGAAGCTCTATGCAATTGAGCTTAAGGGCACGCGTTACGACGCCGGCACGCCTTTAGGCTGGCTCAAAGCCAACGTCGACCTCGCCCTCAAAAGCAGCGATATCGGCGCTGAATTCAAAGATTATCTGAAAAAGCTATTTACAAAGTAGTCAAATTATCCTTTCCTCCAGGGGAGTCCCCGCAGAGAGGGGCTCATCTTGAAGGGCGTTAGCCCCTCTTCAAAGCCCTTTTTTGGGTATTGGCGTCCCTCTTTGTAAAAGAGGGATAAGAGGGAGATTTTGCTCTCCCCCTCATTGACAGTTCATGGCTCTCCAACTTACAATCATAGGTAAATAATACGCTTGCTTTTTCTGGAGTCGGTTATATGAACAGTGATGAACTGCGTTCCGCTTATTTAAAGTTCTTTGAAGAAAAAGAGCATAAGGTTCTCCCCTCCTCCTCCCTTATTCCCAAAGATAACCCCACTTTACTCCTCACCACCGCTGGTATGGTACAGATACAGCCTTATTTCTTGGGACAGGCAAAGCCCCCTGCTTTGCGCCTCGCTTCGTGCCAAAAGTGCTTTCGCACCACCGATATCGAGTCCGTCGGCGATGCCTCCCATTTGACCTTCTTTGAAATGCTGGGAAATTTCAGCGTCGGCGACTACTTTAAAAAAGAAGCCATCGCCTGGGCGTGGGAGTTTGTCACCGAGCGTCTTCATCTTTCCCCGGAAAAACTTTGGATTACTATTTTCCTTGATGATGAGGAAGCCTTTAAATATTGGCGGGCTATCGGCATTCCGGAAAATAAAATCGTCCGCTGTGATGAGAAGGACAACTTCTGGGGTCCTCCCGGTAGTTCCGGCCCCTGCGGCCCTTGCAGTGAAATTCATTTCGACCTCGGTAAAGAGTTGAGTTGCGGAACGGATTGCAGGCCGAACGACGGCTGTGGGCGCTTTATAGAAATATGGAACCTGGTCTTCACTCAATTTTTCCAGGACGAACAGGGCAAGCGCACGCCTTTACCCCGTCCCAACATCGATACCGGCATGGGATTAGAACGGACAGTCATGGCAGTAAACGAAAAAAAATCTGTTTATGAGACTGATCTATTTGCTTCTTTAATTGATAATATCTCTAAATTTATAGGGAAGAAGTATGGGTCTGATGAAGATGCTGATAAAGCCATGCGTATAGTTGTTGAGCATGGACGTGCCTCGGCTTTTCTTATGGCTGATGGTGTGTATCCTAGCAATGAGGGGCGGGGCTATGTCTTAAGGCGACTATTAAGAAGGGTTGCACTCTTTGGCAGGGGGCTGGGACTCGATAAGCCTTTCTTGGCGGAAATCGCCAAGGTCGCTATTAAGAAAATGCATCATATTTATCCTGAATTGAAACAGCGGCAGGACTTTATCGTTAAGCTTATTACGCTGGAAGAGACGCGCTTCGAGGAGACCTTGAACACCGGACTGGATATTATTGAAAATCTCCTTTCCGCCAAAGCCGGCAAAAAAGCTAAACAAATTTCCGGTGTGGATGCCTTTAAGCTTTATGATACTTTCGGCTTCCCTGTTGAACTCACTAAAGAAATCGTCGCCAAATCAGGTTTATCCGTGGATATGGATGGCTTTGAAAAAGAAATGGAAAAGCAGCGTGAGAGGGCGCGGGCTTCGCACAAGTTCGATGTTTCTGCCGCGGTTGGTAGCACGCCTAAGCTCGATGTCAAAGCCACCGAGTTCGTCGGCTATACCTGCCTCGACCGGAAGGCTAAAATCATTAAAATACTGGTCGACGGCAAAGAAGTAAATGAAATCAAGGCCGGTCAGTCGGCGGGTATTGTACTGGATACTACCCCCTTTTACGGCGAGATGGGCGGACAGGTCGGTGACACCGGTGATATTATCGGCGCCAGTAGTCAGTTCATTGTTTCCGATACCGTTAGGGTTCCGCCGGATGTTGCTTTACATCAGGGCAATGTTGTTAAGGGTTCTTTGGCTGTCGGCGATGAAGTTCAGGCTTTAGTGGATATTGAGCGCCGCCGGGACATCGCCCGCAACCATACCGCCACCCACCTCCTCCAGGCGGCTCTGCGGCAGGTGCTGGGTACACATATCCAGCAGCGCGGCTCGCTGGTCGCCCCGGAACATTTAAGATTTGACTTTTCCCACCTCGCCGCCATGAACCCCGATGAAATCAAAGCCGTCCAGCGCATTGTCAATGATAGAATCCGCCAGAACCTTAAGGTCTATGACGAGGAGACCGAATATAAAAAAGCCGTCGCCGCGGGGGCAATCGCTCTCTTCGACGAAAAGTACGGCGATGTCGTCCGCATGATGCGCATCGGCGAACCGGCGGTCAGCGCCGAGCTTTGCGGCGGCACTCACGTATCTTCTACCGGGGAAATCGGCTATTTCCATGTCTTGAGCGAAAGCAGCATCGGCGCCGGCATCCGCCGTATTGAGGCAGTCACGGGCCGCGGGGCGGAAGCTTTTATCGACCGCCGTTTGTCAGGCATGGAAGAAATTTCGCAATCTCTGGAAACTTCGCCGGAAGAAGTCAAGAATAAAATAACTACTCTCCTGACCGAGCTGGATGCGGAAAAGAAACATGCCCTCTCCTTGGAAAGGGAACTGGCTAAAAATGAAGCCGCATCTCTGCTTGATAAAGTTGAGGTAATTAAGGGTATCAAAGTCCTCTCGGCCAGGGTATCCTCGGACAACCAGCAGGTTTTGCGCGAAATGGCGGACTACTTAAAGGATAAACTGCAAAGCGGCATCGTTGTCTTGGGGGCTGTTAGCGGCGAAAGGCCTATGTTTATCGCCGCCGTTACTCCCGACCTTGTAGCTAAAGGTTATAACGCCGGGGATATCGTTAAGCAGGTATCTAAAGTGACCGGCGGCGGGGGAGGCGGTAAAGCCGGCTTCGCCCAGGCCGGCGGCAAAGATAAAAGCAAGCTTGATGAAGCTC
>CAYGVP010000098.1:0-5776 GCA_964353385.1 uncultured Dehalococcoidaceae bacterium | reverse complement strand
GTAAAGAGGGTTCACCCTGAAGGTTCTCCCTGAAGGGATTAAGGGAGATTTTGCTCCTCCTCCCCCTTCCCTCCCTTTACTCCCTTCATCACCGCCTCCCTTAACGTCCCAGCAATAATAATTTCCATATCTTTAGGGGCGTTCACTTTAGCCCCTGTTTTGGGGACAATGCATTTCTTAAAGCCCAGCCGCGCCGCTTCGGAAAGTCTCCTGTCCATCTGCGGGGCGGGTCTTAACTCCCCGCTTAAGCCCACCTCCCCCACCGCCGCCGTTTCCGGCATGACCTCCGCGTCGCGGTAGCTGGAGGCAATCGCTAAAGCCATCCCCAGGTCTGCCGCCGGCTCGCCCACTTTCAGCCCGCCCGTCACGTTCACGATGATGTCCTGGTTGCCCAGCTTTAGCCCCACCCGCCTTGAAAGCACCGCCGTCACTAATAGCAAGCGGTTGAAGTCCACGCCGTTAGCTGTTCTTCTCGGCTGCCCGAAAGCGTTGATGGTCGTTAAAGCCTGTATTTCCACTAATAGCGGACGACTGCCTTCTATAACCGGCACGACCGCCGAGCCTACCGTTTCCGTCCCCCGCTGGGAAAGAAATGCCAGCGACGGGTTCGCCACCTCAACCATTCCCTCTTCTTTCATCTCAAAAA
Organism: uncultured Dehalococcoidaceae bacterium; assembly: GCA_964353385.1. Classification (GTDB taxonomy): domain Bacteria; phylum Chloroflexota; class Dehalococcoidia; order Dehalococcoidales; family RBG-16-60-22; genus RBG-13-51-18. The sequence continues at coordinate 5,130 of CAYGVP010000098.1, read as the reverse complement.
CGCCGACCTCGTTAGTGGAGCCGAAGCGGTTCTTGACGCATCGTAGCAGTCGGTATGCGCTGAAAGGCTCCCCCTCTAAATAAAGGACGACATCGACGATATGCTCAAGAACTCTGGGTCCCGCAATGGCACCCTCTTTAGTGACGTGTCCCGAGATAAAGACGGGCACGCCGTGAATCTTCGCCCACTGCATCAGGCGCATCGTGCAGTCGCGCACCTGCGAAACGCTCCCCGCCGCCGATTCTCCGCCCGGTATGTAAACCGTCTGGATGGAGTCGACAATTACCAGCGATGGCTGCGCCTGTTCCGCCTGCTCTATCACCGCATCCAGGTCGGTCTCCGCTAAAATGAAAAGCCCCTCCCCCTCCAGCCCCAGCCGCTGCGCTCTAAGCTTTATCTGTGGAGCTGTCTCCTCGCTGGTAACATAGACCACGCGGTGACTTTCATCGGCTATGGATGCCGCAGCCTGCAACAAAAGGGTGCTTTTCCCGATGCCCGGGTCGCCGCTGATTAATACTAACGATCCCGCCACTAATCCTCCCCCCAGCACGCGGTTGAACTCGCCTAGCGGTATCGCTTTACGGTCTTTAGCTTCGATTTCTACCCGGGAAAGTTCGAGCGGCAAAGCCGGCTGGCCGGTAGGGCGGAGTGGGGCTTTAGTAGTGTTAAGATTCATCTCGCTGAAGGTGTTCCACTGGTTGCAGTCCGGGCAGCGCCCCAGCCACTTAAGGCTCTCCTTGCCGCATTCCTTGCAGACGTAAACGACTTTAGACTGGGACTTGCTCACAGCTAAACTTTACTGGATTTAGAGTAATTAGGCAAGGGGAACACCGTACTGTCATTCCTGCGTAGGCTGGAATCTATTTTGTGCCTTACCCCCTTGCCCCCTCTCCAAACCAGAGATAGAATAAAGCCTTATTTTGGTTGTTTGGAGAGGGGGATATTTTTCTTAAGAGGGGTTGCACCCCTCTTTCACACCCGCCGGGGGAAAAGGTGAGGCGTTGCCACCTCTCCCCTTCGTAAGGGGAGATTGAGAGGGATTTTACCCCAGCAAGGCAGGGCAAATGATGGAACACTTGAATAAAATAAAGAAAATCATTATGATTTCAAGCTGTGTGCTTTTTCCTTAAACCACACTTCAATAAAGCCTGAATTTATAAATCTGTGGGCAAGAACAGTAGTAGTTTCCGTTAGACCCAATAATTTAACTGTGTAATTGAACCTTGACTCAATGTCATTTATACAATCCTTTGTTAATTTGAACTTATCATATGTTTTAGCATCGAACATAGTACTAAATAATGTACCAGTTGAATTATCTGGTGATATTACTTTGCCTTTGATTCTTTCCATTGTCCATGCCCATACAGGCCATTCTTTAAAACCTTCTAATAGATACTTATGGGTTTTTCTAGGAATCCAAGAACTTTGGCTTGAAAGAAACCAAACTATATAGTCTATATACTCATAGACTTTCACTGGTAGCCCCATTAATTCACCTTGAATAAAGTCACAGGTGATATGACTAGGATTATAGTTTCCAAATGTAGGGTGTCGTAAAGCCCATCTTTCATCACAAAGTGGTGGTGATCCATCAAATGTTAATCCTGTACCACCTAAATTTGTCTTATGCCTAAATACTGACTGTTTATATTGATCTTCAAAATCAATTTCGAATTCGCCACCAAAACCTCTAATTGTCAATTGAGGCGCATACGCCGCTAAGTATTCAGGATACTGGTGGCATTCAGCTGATAATCCTGGCTGTGACTCTATAAATTTTAAAACGTCTTTTGGGTGTGTAACTTGGGATATTTCTGCATCTTCTACAGCATTCTGCCACATCATTTCAAGAGCAGCCCAAGCTAATCGCTCACCTCTATCAGATGGTGTTGTACCCCCATTTGGTAATGGAAATCCCCAGCGTTCCCAATAATAGTTAGACCCTGAAAATTCTGCTGCATCAAGCCACCAGTCATCTGTAATAACAGGAGGTTCAAAACCCAGTTCTAAAATACGGTCTCTAGCAACAATTAAAGTTGAGCCTTCAGGTTTAATAACCCTTAGTAACTCAGAAATTACGTGACTTAAGCCTTTATCAGAAAGTATAGCTTTTTTATCAGCAAGTGGCGGAGAATATGAGAGAACATCACTATGCGTTACTTTATACCATATAGGAATGATAATACTGGTATTTTCACTATTCTGTCTTTGAGCTAGTCCGTCAAGTTCCCACTGACGCCATCCTTTGTTAAAAAAGCTTTTACTCAGAATTACAATTCCATATCTTGATTTTGATAATCCTATGTCTATAGCTCTTCGAATACTGTCTCCTGCTTTAAGACAAAACTCGTCATACCATACTTCTACATTCTTTTTCTTAAGACGTTTTGCTAGAGGACGAACAAAGTCGTCCTTATCTTCGCTAGCATGGCATATAAATACGTCATATAACATGATCACTTTAATTATATACGTAAAAATATAAACTTCAATACCAATTAAGCGTAAAATCAAAAGAAAAGAAATGTAATCTGTCTCTCCCTTTCGTAAAGGGAGACTAAGAGGGTTTTACTATCCGCCCCCCTCCCCCCAAGTGACAAAACCCCCTTTCCAAAACAGAACAAAAGTGCTATTATCAACGTGCATCATCGTCTTCCCTCTCCCTGCCAGCGGGGAGAGGGATAAGAGGGAAAGGGGTCTGGAACATGCAGCAAAAACGCAAAAGGGGCGGTCAGCCATGCAACCAGAACGCCCGCAAGCATGGTCTCTATTCTTCCACCCTTTCCACTGACCAGGTCTGCGAACTCTCGAACATTCTTAATGCGGGCGGCCGTGACCTTCAACTTATCGCCCTGCGTATCAAACTGGCCTCCGCTCTTAAATCCGCCCCTGATAACCACCGCGTATTTATGGAGGCCTCTAAAATATTATACAAATGGTATCTTTCTAAAGCTGATTTAGGTAGCAAAGACAACGCCGTTTTCAAAGCCTTTGTCCGGGGTATGCTTAAGACGTTAAGAGAAAATCAACCTGTTTTAACGGAACGAATCGTATCTATATCGCCTGAAGAGACCCAAATTTTAACGGAACGAATTGAAGTTGAAATTGATGAACGAATACCCTGTTTAGCTATAAAATAATGAAAATTTTAAAACGCCCTTTTTACAAAACGAATCACGTATAAAAAGCAGTTAGGTTTATCCTCCCAGCGGCCCTATCCCTAATCCCGCCATAATCGCCAGCATCACCGCCGCCGCCATTACACTCCCTATCTGCCCGCCCGCATTAGCGCCTACCGCGTGCCATAAGAGGAAATTACGCGGATTGGCTTTCTGCCCCTCTTTTTGCACCACCCTTGCGGACATCGGGAAGGCGGAAGTGCCCGCCGCCCCTAAGAGCGGGTTTATCTTGCCCTTGCTCAACACCCGCATCAGCTTGCCCAGCAGCATGCCCGTCACCGTGTCGAAAGAAATAGCCAAAAAGCCTAGCAGGAACACCAGTATCGTGTCCCGGGTCAGGAATGTCCCGCCCAGCATTGATGCTCCGATGCACAGTCCCAGTAAAAGCGTCACCAGGTTGGCGATGGTATTTTGCGAAACGTCCACCAGCCTGCCGACGACGCCACTCTCTTTCAGCAGGTTGCCGAGCATCAGCATCCCCATCAGCGGCGCGCCCATCGGGGCTATCAGTATAGTTACAATCCCGGTGATTATCGGGAACAGTATTTTCACCCTCTGCGATACCTGTTTTTCGCCGGTGGCCATCAGCGTGGCGCGCTCTTTCTTCGTCGTCATCGCCCGCATTATCGGCGGCTGGATTAGCGGCACCAGCGCCATGTAGGAATACGCCGCTATCGATACCGCCGGCAGCAAATCGCGGGCAAACTTGGATGTTACATATATCGCCGTAGGCCCGTCGCACGCACCTATAATCGCTATCGATACCGCCTCCTGTTTAGCGAAGCCCAGCCCCAGCGCCAGCAAAAGCGTTATAAAGATGCCGAACTGCCCCGCCGCCCCGAATATCAGCACAATAGGGTTAGCCAGCATCGGCCCGAAGTCTATCATCGCCCCCAGTCCCAGGAACAGCAATACCGGGAATATCTGGGTGAGGACGCCGGATACATAGAGCAGGTTGAGGACGCCGCCTTGGTCGTGGGCGGAGAGATTTGCCAGCGGCAGGTTCCCCAGCACCACCCCGAAGCCGATGGGTATCAACAGCAGCGGCTCTACCTTCCTCCCGATGCCGAGGTACAGCAGCACGCACCCAATCAATATCATGACGCCGGCTTCCCAGGTAAGGTTCGTGAAACCCTGTCCCAGGCTCCTCAAGGCGTCCAGAAATGCGTCCATCGCTTTTAAGACTTGCCTTTCTTCTCTTCCTCGTTCTTAAAGGGAAAGAGTTTGTTGAGCAGGCGTATTAAAAGCGTCAGTAGATACAGCGTAATGAAGGTAACGCCCATCCCCGCTGCCATCATCGTCAGACCGAAAGACCAGTCCACTTTTTTCTCCCGTCTTTTTTATCCGATAATAATATCGCCCCGCCGATTGTTTAAATCTTCGGCGAGGCATTATTTAATTAATATTCTATAACGGCGATTTTCTCGCCCGGTTTTACTACCTGCTCCGGTATAACCGACACTTCAACCACCTTGCCGCTCACCGCCGCCAGTATCGGGTTTTCCATTTTCATGGACTCTAAAATGCAGATTACGTCTCCCTCTTTGATGAAATCGCCGACATTTACAGCGACGCTGATAATTTTACCGGTAATAGGAACTTCTACGGTTTCCCTGGCCAAATTCCGGGCTCCTTTCTGGTTTTCTATAAATATTAAGGCGGTGGAGTTTTTCTTAGAACTGCCACCGCCCTATTATACTAAAGTCGGTTTTAGATGTCACTATTCTATAGTTTGCCCTACCCGGCGCTTGCGCCCACCGCGACACTCGGCAGGGAAAAATCTTCCCTGGATTTAATGGTTATTTCGCCGCCCTTTACGTCCACCAATACCTCGGAAACATACAAGTTCTCTACCACCTTGAAATCTTCGGATATCTTTTTCTTTTTCCTGGACTCGTCTTTTTTCTTCTCTTCCAGCGCTTCTTTGATTATCTTTTCGATGTCGTAC
>CAYGVP010000097.1:0-5930 GCA_964353385.1 uncultured Dehalococcoidaceae bacterium | reverse complement strand
CCGGCTTCCAGCACCGCCACCTCGCTGAAAGTCGTCCCTAAATCTATGCCTACTGCTTTAGCCATTTACTCTTCCTCCTTTGTCTCTTCAGGGTGAACCTTCGGAGTGAACTCCTCTATCTCCTCTTCAGGGTGAACATCGTTGAACCCTTCTCCGTTGCCTACCCCAACCCGGGAGGCGCGGAGAAGTTTATCATTCAGCATATAGCCTTTTTGGTATTCCGCTACCACTATTCCTTCTTTGCCTTTTTCGTGCCTTATTGCTTCGTGAAATTTCGGGTCGAAAGCCATCCCCAGCGCTAATATCGGCTTTACTCCCCGCCCCTCCAGGATGGTCCTGAACTTCTTCTCGACTAGCCGCACTCCTTCCACCCAGTCTTCCCCGGCGAATTCCTCCGGGATGGCTTTGATTGCTCTCTCTAAGTCATCGAGGACCGGCAGTATGCCGTTTAACAGATTGGCATTGGCGTAGCTGTTAAACTCCTGCCTTTCCTGCTCGGTGCGCCGTCTGTAATTGATGAAGTCGGCCTGCGCCCGCTGCCAGTTCGCCAGGTATTCTTCCGCTCTCTTCTTTTCCTCGGCGAGCGCTTCCTCCGGACTCATCGTCGATTCAGGCAGTTCTTCCGGCGGCGTAGCTTCGTTATTCGTTTTTTCTTCCGGGTCTTTTGGCATCATGATGAAATTCCATGGTTTAAATTATGATTCTTGGTCTTCGCGGCTTTCCTTGCCGTATAATCCGCCCACCAGCTGCCCGAGGACGGAAGAAAAGTAGTAGACCGTCGGTATTGTCAGCGAATAGGGCATCCGCGTAGGCCCTACCACGGCTATCGTGCCGGATGCTTCCCTGGGGAGACCGTACCGGCAGATGACCACGCTGCAGTTCTGGATGGCTGTATTCTTGTTTTCTTTGCCGATGATAACCTGAACGCCCGGCGTGCTCAACTTGGACGGCAGGATTACCTTGAGCAGCGCGCGCCGCTCGACCAGTTCCATGAGGTCGTGCATCTGGTCGCTGTGCGCGAATTCCGGCTTCTCCAGCATGAAGTGCCACCCTTCCAGGTACGGCTCCTGGTATTCTTTGCTGTCTTCCGTCTGCATCATTTCAATCAGGTATTCGGTCGCCTTCTTTTCCAGCGGTGTTAGCTCCGTCTTGCTCTTGGCAATCTGTAGTCTGGATAAGCCGGCGTAAACACTGTTCAATTTATTGCTGATAGCTGCCAGGTCCGGCTGCGTTACCGCTTCGTCGAACGTAATCAGCTCTTGTTTCACCACCGCCCCCTCCATCACCACCACCATTAGCGCTCTTGCGTCTTGTACCGATATCAATTCCAGGTGCTTTAGCTTGCAGTCCGTCGCTTTAGGCAGACTGACCACTGCCACGTTGTGCGTCAGCTGGGCCAGCAGCGACGCCGTTAGACTTACCCACGCCTCCACCTCCCTCTCCACCTGGTGAAAAGTGTGGCTGATTAAATACTGCTCTTCCCGCGGCAGCGTTATTTTCTCCATGCTCTCCACGTAATAGCGGTAGCCCTTGTCCGATGGTATGCAGCCTGCGGACGTATGTGGGCGGATGAGATAGCCGTCCTTTTCCAGCTGCGCCATCTCATTGCGGATGGTCGCCGGGCTTACCCCCAGGTCGGCTTTATCCGCCACCGCCTGCGAGGGCACCGGTACTGCCCCGGCAATGTACTGCCTGACGATATAGCTTAATATTCTTCCGCTTCGTGGAGTTATCATTTCAATCTCCGTTAGCAGTCTCCTTCTCCGACTGCTAATCATATATAATTTAGCACTTAAGGGTACTTTTTGTCAAGAGAGAAATATCACACCATCGCCATTACTTCACCACTTAACATTCCGATTCCTCCTTTTGTGATCCGCTGTCATTGCGAATCCCGATGGAATCGGGACGTGGCAATCTCTATCTCCGCCTTAATTCAACGTCATTCCCGACCTGCTCGGGAATCCAGCCCCCTTTCCCAGTGTCCCACTTTGAAAAAGGGGGATTAAGGGGGATTTTGTTCTAGCTCTCATTTTTAACTTTTAACTTATGGCTTTGCCTTTTGACCTTTGAGTTTTGATATTTAATATTTGTTTGGTTATTGTATCTTGTACCTTGGTTATTAACCTCATCCCCTCTTCCTTGCTCTCCCAAAGCTAAATATGCTAAACTGTAAACGTGGATATTACTTGGTTAGGTCACTCTTGCTTCCGCATCCGCGGCAGTCAGGCTATCATCATTACCGACCCCTTTCCGCCCGGTCTCGGCTATACCCTCGGCAAGCAGACCGCCGATATCGTAACTGTCAGCCATCCCCACCCTTCCCACTCCTACGACCAGGGCATTAATAGCCAGCACCGCCTCGTTAAAGGCCCCGGCGAGTATGAAATCAGCGGCGTTCTGATTCTCGGTATCACCACCTTCCACGACGCTGTCAAAGGCCAGTCGAAAGGCAAAAACACTGCCTACCTTATGGAAGTCGATGGCGTGACGATTTGCCACCTCGGCGATATCGGCCATGTACTGGCGGATGACCAACTTGAAGACATCGGTAAGGTGGATATCCTAATGGTGCCCGTTGGCGGCGTCTCCACCATTAATGCCTCTATGGCTGCCGAAACCGTCCGTAAGGTCGAGCCAAAGGTGGTCATCCCCATGCACTATAAGACCCCCAAGACCACCCGCGACCTCGAGCCGGTGGAAAACTTCCTTAAAGAAATGGGACAGACTTTAGTCGAACCCCGCCCCAAGTTCAACGTATCCCGCACCAACCTCCCCCTCACCCTGCAGGTTATCGTCCTCACCGCTTAACCCCCTCCCACTTGCTTGCCCTGAGCCCTTGTGGTGAGTTCTACCGAACCATGTCGAAGGGTCATTGTGAGGAGTCCCGATGAAATCGGGACGACGTGGCAATCTCTATTTTTGCTTTGCCGTATTTAAAGGGTTAACTATGCCCCAGAAAATCCGCCAGTATTTTATTAAACGCTTCGCTGTCTTTCTGGTGCGGGGCGTGCCCGTAGCCTTCCAGCATCGCTAGCTTGGCGTTCGGCATCAGCCTCTCCGCCTTGCGCGCTAATGACGCCGGCAGGTAAGGGTCGTACTGTTTCCAGACCAGTAGCGTTGGTATTGTCAGGCGGCGCAGGTCTTCATCATAGGAACGGTTGAATTTCTCCCCTTTTTTCAATAGAAAATTGGGATACGGCTGCGGTTGCCTCAATACCTTCCTTAGCCCCCAGAAAAAAAGCTGCAGTGCATTGCCGTAAATGCTCATATTGCCTAGTCCCGTCGTGTCTATAAGCACCAGTTTGCTGACTTTCCCCGGGTGTTTAATCGCCACGTCAAGACAGAATCTGCCTCCCAGCGAATGCCCCACCAGCGCCGGCCTGTCCAGCTTTAGTGTTTCGATGAACCCCGCCAGGAAGTCTCCGAACTCATGCAGGTAGTAGCCGCTCTCCCGCTTTTCGCTCTGTCCGTATCCTATAAGGTCGGGGGCATAAAAACTGAAGCGGTCGCCGAGGGAGGTCATCGTTTCTATCCAGTCTCTCGAATCGCTGGCGCCCCCGTGTATCAATACCACCGCCGGCCCGCTCCCCGCTTTAAGGTAATGCGCGCGGTATCCGTTGACTTCTATTTTCAGACCCTCGATATTATTGTCCATGTTCTAATATCTTGTGTTATAATCTCCTCGGAATATTCTAGGTTATTCCCGTTCATTCCTTCAAGTAAATAGGAGTCTAATATGTCATCTAAAGTCTTTTTGATTCAGGGCGAAACTCTGGGCAGGGGCGATGATGAGCTTGGCCGGCTCATTATGTCCAATTTCTTTAGAATGCTCGCGGAAAGCCCGGATAAGCCCAGGTCTTTAATCTTCTGGAATGCCGGCGTTAAGCTGGTCGCTGAAGGCTCCTGGGCTTTAGCCCGACTTAAGCAACTTGAAGAACAGGGCGTCGAGATTCTTGCCTGCACCACCTGCCTTGAATACTTTGACCTCACGGATAAGCTTAAGGTCGGTAAACCCACCAACATGCTCAAGTCCGTCGACTCTATGCTCCATTCTGATATCGTCTGCCTCTAATCCTTTACCTGTCTCCCTCTTTCGTAAAGCATGCCCCGTACTGCGATACGGGGAGGGATTAAGGGAGTTTTTATTTATTTTGTAGTACAATATCCTCTAAGAGGAAAGGATTATGCCTGACAAAAAGAAACTCCGCCTTACGGAGACCGTGCACGGCGCGGGTTGAGCTTGTAAAATCGGTCCGGGCGACCTCGCCAAAGCTTTAGCTGGCCTCCCCTTCCAGTCCCACCCTGATATCATCGCGGGCATGGAAAGGGCGGAGGATGCCGGCGTCTTTAAAATTAGCCCCACCCTCGCCCTTGTCCAGACTACAGATTTCTTTACCCCGATTGTCGATGACCCTTACGACTTCGGTCGTATCGCTGTTGCCAACGCTTTAAGCGATGTCTATGCCATGGGCGGCAAACCCCTGACCGCTTTAAATGTCGTTTGCTTCCCCAGGGCTGCTATGGATTTGTCTGTCTTAAGGAAGGTGCTCGAAGGTGGACTCGCCATGCTCCACGAAGCCGGCGTTATTCTCCTCGGCGGCCACACCGTGGACGCCCCCGAGCTTAAGTACGGACTCGCTGTCACCGGCGTTATTCACCCGTCTAAAGTCGTCCACAGCAATACCGCCCGCCCCGGAGATATCCTTATCCTCACCAAGCCCATCGGCACGGGAATCATTAGCACCGCTATCAAAAGAGGCGCCGCCAGCAAGTCCGCCGTCTCAAGCATCGTTAAATCGATGACCACCCTCAACCGCGCCGCCTCCGACGCTATGTTAGAGGTCGGCGTCCACGCCTGCAAGGATGTCACCGGCTTTGGACTCCTCGGCCACGCCGCCGAAATGATAGATGGCACTCAAGTCGGCTTTGAAATCGACTCCGCCGCCGTCCCCCTCTTCCCCCACGCTAAAGAATATTACGCTAAAGGCATGGTCCCCGGCGGCTTGCACCGCAACCGCGACTATCGTAAAAATATGGTAGCTTTCGACCCCAAAGTACCCACACACATGCAAGACATACTTTTTGACCCCCAGACCTCCGGCGGCCTCTTAATCGCTGTCTCTAAAGCCAAAGCCCCCCGCCTCCTGAAAAATCTTTATGCTCGGGGTATAAAAGAAGCTCAAATTATCGGGAAAGTGGTGGCGAAACCCAAAGGCAGGATAATCGTTAAGTAGTCTCTTTCGTCTCCCTTTGTAAAAGAGCCTGCCCTGAGCGAAGTCGAAGGGGAGATAGGAGAAGGATTTTACCCCCAAAGGCAGGATTAGAGTTATTTAATCCCTCTCCTTTTTTCCTGTTGTAAGAAGATGAATGGATATTTTATTTTATTTACTAGAGTGGTAGAATAAGGGAAAGAAATTTAGGGACAAATAATGAATAGGTATTTGGTTGAAATCTTCAAAGACGAAACTTTAGTTGCCAGAATTAAAAAACGATTACCTAAACTTTTTAGGATTGCTGAGTTAGAGTGCTCAAGAGCAGGGAAAATAGGTATGCAAGTTGGTTCTGTTCGAGAGACCGTCGTAGTATCCTTACTTATTTACAAGTTTGGTGAGGGAAATGTACAAACAGAAGTTCCTATAACTGAACCTGAAGTCGATGTAAGATTATTTGGGCAACCTATATCTATTAAAACGAAAACGGGCAAGGGGCTTGGTGGTGTGAAACTAATATGGACAGTGGATGCCCAAAATGCAAAAGAATTTCAAAAAAGTTATTATCCATCATGTGATATCTTGTTTGTACAGATTAGTTGGGGTGGTAATGGAGGACTGTATTATATACCAGTGGAATCTCAACGTCGTTTAATTGAAAAAATCGGCAATGAAAATTATATTAAGCTACCTAAACTTGGGACCAATCCCCGTGGC
>CAYGVP010000096.1:0-5999 GCA_964353385.1 uncultured Dehalococcoidaceae bacterium | reverse complement strand
GTTATCGTCGACGAGTTTACCGGGCGTAAGATGTACGGCCGGCGCTATTCGGAAGGTCTGCACCAGGCTATCGAGGCTAAGGAGCACGTCAAGGTTCAGAAAGAGTCTATGACCTATGCCACCATCACCATTCAGAACTGCTTCCGTATGTATGAAAAACTGGCTGGTATGACCGGCACCGCCGCCACCGAGGCTGAAGAGTTTTACAAAATCTATAAATTAGAAGTTACGGAAATCCCCACCAATGTGCCTATGATACGTGAAGACCTGCCCGACTTTATTTATAAGACGGAGGAAGGTAAATTCCGTGCCGTGGCGCGTGATATCAAGAGCTTCCATGAAAAAGGCATCCCCGTCCTTATCGGCACGGTGTCCATAGAAAAGTCGGAAAAATTAAGCGATATTCTCAAGCGGCAAGGCATTACCTGCCAGGTCCTTAACGCCAAGGAACACGCCAAAGAGGGGAAAATTGTTGAGGATGCAGGGAAGCCGTGTATGGTAACGGTAGCTACCAACATGGCAGGACGGGGTGTAGATATTATCTTGGGGGGTTATCCACCTGGAGGATATAAGTCATACCAAGATATTCATAAATATATATTCGAACAGTTGTACATAATATTAACGCCAATCATCGGGGTGGATTCAACAATGCAATTGGTGGGAAAACACCAAATATCGGCCGAAGTAATTGATGAAAAAAGGAATACATTAAAGGATACGTTAATTCAAAAAGTTCATGAAATTCAAGAGTTAGAAAAAACAAATAAAGCTGAAAATTCAGCGTTAAGCAAGCTTATTGAAGAGAAAAAACAAATAGAAAAGCACTTGAGTGAAACCGTACTAGAATATCAAAATGAATTTAAACAACTATTATTAGACACTAAAGATATACTTAAAGACAATATTGATAAATACGAACCTCTAGAAAAGCAGAGTTCATCCATATTGAAAGAATTCATTGAATGGTTAGAGAGACATATCAAAGTAGTTTCTCTCGGCGGACTCCACATTATCGGCACGGAGCGTCATGAAGCCCGCCGTATTGATAACCAGCTGCGCGGTCGTGCCGGCCGCCAGGGTGACCCCGGTGCTTCGCGCTTTTATGTCTCCTTAGAGGACGATATCATGCGCCGTTTCGGCGGCGACCGGCTAAAGGGTGTTATGGGCTTTCTCGGTATGAATGAAGATACCCCCATCGAACATAAGATGATTACCAATATGATTACGGATGTCCAGAAGCGCGTTGAGGGCTATCACTTCGATATTCGTAAAAACCTCGTTGAATATGACGACGTCGTTAACAAGCACCGCGAGCTTATCTATGCGGAAAGACGTAAAATCCTTTCCGGCGCCGACCTCAAGTCTAATATCCTGGAAATGGTGCAGAAAGAAATCCAGTACGTTATTGCCTCCCATCCCCGCGGCCAGTTCGGCGAGGACGGCAATATCGCTGAAATGTTGAAGGACGTTAGCCGCATTATGCCCCTCCCCCGTGATATTGACGCCAAAGCCTTCGACGGCTTAAGTGAAAAAAACATTGAGCAAAAGCTTTGCGAGCTTTCGGTCAGTATCTATGAGCAGCGGGAAAAAGACATGGGACCGGAAAAAGCCCGGCTTCTGGAGCGCCTCGTCATGCTCCAGATTATCGATAGGCTCTGGGTAGAGCACCTCACCGCTATGGAGCGCGAACGACTCCAGGCAGGCTGGCAGACACTGCGTCAAATTAAATCGGCTGATGCTTATAAAGTGTCCGGTCACCAGAAGTTCGGCGAGCTAAAAGAGACCATCCAGCACGAGGTCGCCAACGTTATCTTCCACGTTAGCCTCGTCCAGCGCGACGCTTCTAAAGTCCCCGTTTCCCCCATGGCTAAAGCTAATATGGGCTCTAAAGGTGATAGCAAACCCGCCCCTTCTGGCAATAAAAAGGTCGGCCGCAACGACCCCTGCCCCTGCGGCTCCGGCAAAAAATATAAGCACTGCCACGGCAGATAAGGTAGGTGATATGGGCACAATTCATAAACTCATAATTGGTAATTCAACAAGTATGAAGGAAATCCCAGATAATAGCGTGCACCTAATGGTTACTTCACCCCCTTATTTTAATGCTCCTTTTGATTATAAGGGACTATTTAAAACCTATAATAATTATCTTGAAATGTTGAGTGGTGTAGCCCGTGAATTATTCCGTGTTATTCAGCATGGAAGAATTGCGGTGTTGAACATAGACGATATGCTAGTAGATGGGGAAAAATTTCCTATAGTTGCCGATGCTACGAGGATATTTATTGATGCAGGTTTCAGATACAGAGACAGAATAATCTGGAAAAAACCAGATGGTTATTTAAGAATTAGCAGACGCAGTGGAGTTATGCTCCAGAATCCATATCCGATGTATTTTTATCCGGATAATTTATTAGAAAGCATAATTATATTTCAAAAAGGAAAATTTAATTATAAATCTATCCCTCAAGAAGTACGAGAAGCGTCACAAATAGATTTAAAAGAATTTTCAGATAAACAATGGTATATGACACTATGGAAAATGACTAACGTAATGCCGGGTTCGCAATTGGAAAAAGATATAGCAGCTTTCCCAGTAGAATTGCCATATAGGGTAATTAAACTTTTTTCTTATAAGGGTGAGACTGTATTAGATCCCTTTGTAGGCAGTGGAACGACTATGAAGGTTGCAAGAGAATTGGAAAGAAACAGCATAGGTATAGAAATTAATGAATCAATAGTGCCGATTATTGAAGAAAAATTGGCTTTTGGGAAGGGGCAGCCGCGTTTATTTAGTGATAAACACGATATATTTGAGGTTGTCTGGAGGGAAAAGGTAAAGGTGTGATATGGATATATCAGCTAAAATTAAGTGTGTTAAATATACTCCTTTGTTGTGTAGAGAACTAGAATCTTATAATTTTGATAATTTAGATAATGCCTTATCAAATAGTGCTACCTTTATTCTAAACTGTGGAAAAGAAAATAGGTTTGCAGTTAGTTGGTGGGTTTCAGCGAAAAGGACTAGAACTTACCCATACGTCAGAGTATATGATTCTCTGGGGTTTACAGGCAAGAAGGTTACTATAATACCAATAATGAAAGATGAAGGAAGCGAAGGTGATAGAGACTTTTTACAGTGGGATACAGTGTCTTTAATGAGTTTATTGGATGTCTATGTGATTATCAGTTATTACAGGGGTGCTGAAAAAAGCACAAGATATGTAAATAAAATTAGTAATCAGAGATTTGATACTGAACAAGTAAAAAGTGAGATTAAAAAGCTTCTTTCATGCCATTCGAGCGCGTTGCATTGGAATGTTGAGCAGATTAGTAAAGTGGGCGAAATAGGACAAAAGGCGTTAGAAGCATATGTAGACATTTCTGAAAAATTGGGTGTTGACATGCACTCCAAAATTTCTGCTGAGCGTAGAATAAGAGAACTCCTGAAAAGCAAAGAAGAATTTATGGCATTTTCAAGAGGCTTGGCAGAAAAAGCCCAACAACGTGAAAGACAGACAAAGCAACCTAAGGAAAAACTATCAGGTGGGAAGGCAATAATAACTATTTGGAATTATTTGGGTGGATGCTATTATTTTACAACTGATGAAGCAAAAATAGTTGGTAGAGATATTTATTTGGTTGAAGGAAAGCACAGTAAGTCAGATTCGCTTCCCTCGCTTACTGACATTAAAGATGGGTTATTTAAAATGATTTTATTTACTAACTTAGATGAAGTGAAAGTGGGTAAAGAGCAGTATAATCCTGTACCGGTATTGAAACTAACTGTAGGAACAGGTTTTAATGAAAAATATATTTCAAAATCCCAGCGTGAAATCTTGAAAACCTTACGTGAAGAATCTGAGTCTAATGGTTTTCAATTATTACTCCCATGACCAACTCAGAAATCTCCTCCATCTTTACGGATATCGCCGCCAGGCTCAAGCTCAAGAAAGAGAATATCTTTAAAATCCGCGCCTATGAAAAGGTCGCCAGCTCTATCGCCGAGCTTAAGGAGCCTGTTTCTAAACTGGTTGCGGAAAACCGCTTAAAAGAAATTCCCGGCGCCGGGGAAGCAATACATAAAAAGCTCACCGAGCTTGTCGCTACCGGCAGGCTCGCTTTCTATGAAAGGCTCAAATCAGAACAGGCAGAAGGTGAACAATCATCCTCCCTCCTTCGTAAGGAGGGATAAGAGGGAGAATTAACTCATCTCCCTCTCTGTAAACGGAGAGACTATAGTATAGTAGGGGGGCAAGGAGAGAAGTCTGTATCGCTAACTACAAACTACAAATTACTAACTACTCTCAAAGAGGGTGAGGTCGTACCGCCTATGACCGCTGAAGATAGTCGTTTAGTCCCCACGGAATCTAGCACGGCAGGTGACGCCGAGGCTATCCGTTATCTCAAGGAAGCCGTCGCCTCCGGCAAAAACTGGTATCTCTCCCTCCTCGGCGCTATCGGTTTATGGTCCAGCGCTTCGGAAGACTATAACGACCGCTCCTATGTTTACCTCATCGATGGCGAAGCTTTCGACTGGCTTCTGCTGGCGGAGCGTCTTTGCATGACGTTAGAAAATTTCCTGCCGGAAAAAGAAAGAGACGACCTCCTCTTTCACGGCATTCCCCCTTTAGAGCTCGATGCCGCCGCTGTAAAAGAGCTTATCGGCGAAAAGAAATACGCCCAGTATCTCAACTATTTCTACGGTGTAACCGTCGAGGAAGCCTTACTTCTCGCCGTTCAGGAGGCTATCGATAAAGAGCGCTGGGTGCAGGGCTTGCGCAAAGAGTATTCCTCCGATGAAGCCTATCACCGCATCTATGATTCCGATAGGGACGACCTCTTAAAGCAGTTCCGCCAGGAAAAGCGCCTTCCTCACCTCCAGTCAATCACCCTGGATGAGATGAAGCAGTTTACCTACTGGCTGTTTAAATACCGACTCAAACGCTGTGAAAAAGCCCGCATCGCCAGTGATACTAAGAAAGCTTTAGACTACCTTAAAAAACAGTGGCGGCAAAAGGGCGTTTCTCAAGCCCTCGCCGCCGACCTCACTTCCCCGCTGTCATTCTGAGGGAGTCCCGTTAAAATCGGGACGACCGTGAGAATCTCTATCTCTGGCTTTCTCACGTTTTTTGTACTTCAGTGCTTTTTACGGGTCAGGGAGAGTTCCAGTAAGAGGGGGCGACAGCCCCCTCTTTTAATAAACCCCCTCTCCAAACAAAATATCTTGAATTTTGCTAGACATCCCGTTTGGAGAGGGGGCAAGGGGGTGAGGTTTAAATTCTTTTCAATACCTGTCTCTTACTCGTTCTTTGTGCCTTCGGGTGCGCGTATTGTCAGCACCGGTATGCGCGATCGTACTAATACCTTATTGGTAATGCTCCCGAATGCCAGCCGCTTTAACCCCGACCTCCCGTGTGTGGACATCGCTATCAAGTCCGCCCCCGTGTCGTCGGCGGCTTTAATTATCTCGTCGGCGGCGTTGCCCGTGACCACTATTGTCTTAACGGTTACGGCTTTTTTCTTCAAAGATTCTCCCGCCTTGATGAGGTAATCTTCGACGTTCTGCTTTATGAGCTTTAGTTCTTCTTCCGTATAGGAAACCGGGGCGCTGGCTTCTCCCACTACCACCCAGTGCCGCAGCAGCGTTATAACCCCGATAAGAATGACCTCCACTTTCGTCCCGGGCGCCAGTTTACTTATAAGTTGCTCGAGAGCCGGTATGGCTGCTTCGCCTACTTTGGAGCCGTCCAGCGGCACCAGTACTTTTGAAAACATAAGCTCACCTCCTATAGTCTGGATTGTTGTTGCTTTAGTTTTTCCAGTTTTTCGTTTAAAGTATAGAGTTTATTTTTTTCCTTTTCAACCACTGCCGCCGGGGCTTTGGTCAGGAACGCTTTATCTTTCAGCCTGGCTTCGAGGCGGCTTACCTCGGCCTGAATCTGTTCCATGTCCTTCTCCATCCTTTTCCTCTCCGCCTCCATATCTAACATGCT
>CAYGVP010000095.1:0-6083 GCA_964353385.1 uncultured Dehalococcoidaceae bacterium | reverse complement strand
GGCTATCGGTATCGCTAACGGCGCGGATATGGTGCGCGTCCATGATGTTAAGGAGACGGCTCTTGTCTGCCGCATGAGCGATGCTATAATAAGAAGGGGGTCAATCGGTGAATGATACGGTAAAGGTCTATCTTTCGCTCGGCTCGAACCTGGGTAATCGACAGGAAAACCTCGATAGGGCTTTAAAGCTGCTTTCCGAGCGTATGCGGATGGGCAAGGTCTCTTCGATTTACGATACCGAGGCCGTCGGTCCCATCAGCCAGCCGCGCTTTCTCAACCTCGCCTGCGAGGTCTTTACCCGCCTCGCCCCGGAGGGCCTGCTCGCTTTAGTGAAGGGCATCGAGCTGAAGATGGGACGGTATAGTCGCTCCGGCGAGCCCCGCATTATCGATATCGATATTATTCTCTACGGCGACCAGGTCATTAATACCCCCAGCCTCGTTGTCCCGCATCCTAAAATGCACGAGAGGTCTTTCGTCCTTGTCCCCCTTGCGGAAATCGCCCCGGATTTTGTCCATCCCGTCCTTAAGAAAACGATGAAGGAACTTAACAAGGCGATTAAAGAGAAACAGGGAGTTTTGAAGCTGGATACGAAGTGACATAGACTGTCATTCCAGCCCCGTATCGATGTACGGGGTAAACTCCGGCTGGAATCCATTTTTAAATCCAGGAATATGCGGAAATTGATGTTGGATTCTGGTCTGCACCAGAATGACAAAGGAGAAGGATGTACGAAATATCTGTGGAAAAGAGCTTTGAAGCCGCCCACTACCTGCGGGGCTATAAAGGCAAGTGCGAAAACATGCACGGCCACCGCTACACGATTATCGTTAAGGTGAGCGCCCCAAAGCTTAACGCAATCGGCCTCGCTTACGACTTTACCGACCTCAAGAAATACCTGGGTGAAATTTTAGACCGCTACGACCACACCTGCCTTAATGACGTTAAACCCTTTGATAAAATCAACCCCTCCGCGGAAAACCTCGCTTCCACCATCTATAAAGAGCTAAAGAAATCCCTCGACTCCGCTCGGGACAAGTCCTCCGACGCTGCTCGGGACAAGAAACTCTCTAAAGAGTCCGTTACCCTCACCGCCGTAGAAGCTTGGGAAAACCCACAGCAGGGCGTGGAGTATAGACCTTAGCCGGAATATTCTTAGGTGATTGACCTAGGCTAAAATTCAAGGTATACTTTTTTCAAAGATTGAGGATTTAATTCTTGTTGAAGTGATACTTTTTGATGACTACAACGCCTGATACTATAAGAATTGAAACCAGAGATAAATTAAGTGCGTTACTTAATAATGATTTATCTTTTCGGGGAGGGAAAAGGTATCTTATTCACAGCTTACACTCATTTGCAGCTAAATTTCCTCCGCAATTGCCACGATATTTCATTGAAAATTTAACAACACCTGGTGAAACTGTACTTGATCCAATGGTGGGGTCAGGAGTCACAGTTGTTGAAGCATGGTTGCTAAGCCGAAATGCGTTTGGCGTAGACCTTGATCCTCTTGCAAGGCTTATCAGTAGAGTCAGGACGAGAGAATATGACTCTGAGATTATTATTGAAACCGGACAAAGAGTACTTGACAATGCTAAGAAGTTGATCCAGATTACGTATTTACCCCAAGCAATGCTGGAAAAGTTCGATGATGAGACAAAAGCATTTATTGACTATTGGTTTACTCCAACTATTCAAATAGAGCTTGCGGCACTTATATTAGCAATACACGAAGAGCAAGAAGAATATTCACGCGAATTCTTGCAGTTAATTTTCTCTTCTATTATCATCACAAAGTCAGGTGGTGTTTCACTTGCGAGAGATCTTGCTCATTCACGGCCTCATCGGGTAACAGATAAAATTAATAAAAGTGCATTTACTTTATTCTCAGCTCAATTGGCCCGGGCGAAAAAAGCTCTTAAAGAAATAGAATTATTACCAAAAGGAAATGTTGAAATAGTACCTGGAGATTGCCGGTCTTTACCGTTTGAGTCAGATTCTATTGACTTAATTGTTACTTCACCACCTTATGCAAACGCTTTAGATTATATGCGGGCACATAAATTCTCGTTAGTCTGGCTTGGAGACAAAATTAAAGATTTAAGCTCACTTCGTAGTCAATACATTGGTTCAGAGAAATGGGGCAATGGATATATTATTGAATTACCTGAAGTTGTCGGTCAGACGTTAGATATTCTAGAACAACAAGATCCCGTTAAAGCACGAATACTCAAAAAGTATTATTTTGATATGGAACTTGCATTCAAAGAGATGTATCGAGTTTTGAGGTCTGGACACGCAGCAATTGTTGTGGTTGGGCCATCTACAATGCGTGGTATAAAGATTGAGACTCATAATCATTTAGCTTCAATTGCGACAAAAGTAGGCTTTAGTATTGTCAACAATGTCCGCCGTCCCTTAGATAGAAATCGACGTATGATGCCAATTGGTAAAAATTATAACGGGAATTCAACAATTGAACAACGAATGCACGAAGAATATGTATTAGGCTTGTTTAAGCCATAAAGGAGAAACCATGGGTGGCGGATCAAAAGCCGGGCAGCTTGCGATTTCTCTTTTTCAAAATGCTAAGTATCTTAATGGTCTAAATGGTAGTAGTGCATGGCTTGGTATTTATCAAGTACTATTGTGGTACGAAGAAGTCAATTATGAGAATATAAAATCACTCCCTCACATTATTGATGCTGATAAATTGCATCCGTCCGCTTCCCGCCTTCCTAAAGAAGGAATATCAACTTGGCAAAAACGCGCGCAAGCTGCCGAAAAATACCTCGCCCAACAATTCAACTGTCAACCAGATCAAGTGCAGGAATATGTTGATCTCTTAATAAAAACTCCTGATTATGAAGGGGTGCAACGACAAAACCCATTAGGAATCGCTTTTCCAGTACTTATTTGTTATATTCTTCAGAAATTTGGCAACAAAAAAGTAAATTATGAATTAGAAGTGCCTGCGCAAAATGTTTTTCCAGGTATAAAAGTACCGGGCCGTAGTACAAATCCTAAAATAGATATTGTTGTTCGTAATCAAAGCTATGTTAAAGCTATTATTTCATGTAAGTGGAGCCTCAGACATGACCGATTAAGTGACATTTCAAACGAATGTCCAACTTATAAACAAGCAGCTTCATTTACGCGTACTAAAATTGACTATTTGGTGATTACTAATGAATATGATCCTGCGCGACTAAATAAATTACTGGATGATTCTTGCGTTGACGCTTTAATACATGTTCATAAGCCACTCCCTACTACTGTATGCGGCTTGAATTCCCGTCTTATGAAAATGTTAGATTTAACAGACCTAATTGATAGAAGTAATAATTGGTAATCCCCCCAACTTCACATAACTCTAAAAACAACTCGCTGAAGCTATTTAGCTTTGAGTCGCTTGCCCCGAGCGTAGTCGAGGGGTTGTTCTTGCCTTGGTAATTGTATCTTGGTTATTGGACCTGCCCTGAGCAAAGTCGAAGGGTCATTCTTGCACACTTGCAAACTTTGCGCTAAAATGAGGCTAGTCACTCATAAGGCAAAGCTATGTTAAACCATCCGGTGCTAGTGTTGAACCAGAGCTACGAGCCGCTCACCGTCTGCCGCGCCCGCCGCGCCGTCGTCCTCATCTACCAGGGCAAAGCGGAGATGATCGAGAACGGACTCGGCTATATCCACACGCTCACGTCCGTCTTCGAGCTTCCCTCCGTCATCCGCCTCGACCGTATGATAAAGCGACCCCACCGGCAGCGCAAGATGACCCGCTACGAGATATTCAATCGGGATAGATATACCTGCCAGTACTGCGGCGAGCAAAGCCGCCATCTAACGTTAGACCACGTCAAGCCCCGCTATAGAGGCGGGCAGCACACCTGGGAAAACGTCGTCAGCGCCTGCGTGGACTGTAACCGGAAGAAAGCCGGGCGGACGCCCCATGAAGCCCACATGAAGTTGATACGGACTCCCGCCCCCCCGACGGGCAGTCCCCTCTTCACTATCCCCTACCAATACTTAAGCAAGCGGGACGAATGGCGCAAGTACCTTTACCAGTAGGGAGTATTTGGTAATTAGTAATTATTAGTTAGGGGAAATAAGGCGGGGACAAACTACAAACTACAAACTACAAATTACTAGTAACTTACTTCCGCCAGCGGCAACTCCACCGTCGCCTCGGAGTCCAGCTCCACCATCACCGTCTCTTTAAGCGGATTATTCCCCACCACTGTTGCCTCCCCCATGCTCGTCGAGACCCGCTGTCCCACCTTAGGCATTTTTTCCTTCATCGCTTTATACTGCTCGCCCTCGTAAGCGAGGCAGCACATCAAGCGACCGCAAGCGCCGGATATCTTCATCGGGTTCAAAGGCAAGTCCTGCTCCTTAGCCATCTTGATGGAGACAGGCGTGAACTCCGTCAGAAAGCTCCCGCAGCACAATTCCCGTCCGCACCGGCCGAAGCTGCCAAGCAATTTAGCCTCGTCCCGGCTGCCCACCTGACGCAGCTCCACCCGCATCTTGAACTTGCCGGACAGCCTCCGCACCAGTTCTCTAAAGTCCACCCGCTCCTCCGCGCTGAAAAGGAAGGTCAGCCGGCTGCTGTCCAGGCTGTACTCGGCGGAAAGCAGTTTCATCTGCAGATTCAGTTCGGTAATCATCTTGCCGCATTCGATTAACGCTTCCTCTGCCTTGGTGTTAAGCTCCTCTTCCTTGGCGATGTCCTCCGGCTCGGCTTTGCGCACCACCGGCGAGAGCGACTCCCCCGTCTCGTTGACCTCTATCTGCCCCGGCGCGATGGCGACGTGCCCCAGCTCCATCCCCCGGCTTGTTTTCACCACGGCGTAGTCGCCAACCTTCAGGGCGATTTCCCCCGCATCGAAGTAATAGATTTTGCCCGCTTTTTTAAAGCGTATCCCAGCGATATTTGCCATATCTTATGCCCCCCGATTACATCAGGGGAGCTTTCGCCTCCTCTCTCGGTATATCGAGCAGCAACACCTCCAGGGCCAGCCGCTGGTTCACGTTCTGCTTGAGCTGCACCACCGCCGATGTTATGCTCTGGATGAAATCTCTTATCTGGGCCAGACTGTAATTGCCAGCCATTTTAACAAACTCATCTTTTCTATCAATGTTCGTCATCATCTCTTCGCGGCCCAGCTTGAGCAGCATCAGGTCGTGCCATAAGTCCCGCCACCTGTCTAATTTGTCGTAAACTGCTTTCCGGTTCTGGCTGAATCCCGCTGCCAGCCTGGCGGCATAAGCGAAGCGCTCTTCGTAACCGCCTTTGATAATATCGATTATCTCGTTCATTTCGCTGTCACGCTGCTCCAATAATTTCCCGTCGCCCGCCGCGGCAATCGCCCACCCCGGGCACCCGTGGGAAAGCCCCGCCAGCAGCCTGGCTCGCTCCGGTTCGATATTCAGTTTTTCCATCAGCGCCTGTGTCTCTGCCTCGATTGACATCGGCTGAAGCTCGATGCGCTGGCAGCGCGAGATAGTAGTCTTCAGCAGCCTGTTTTCATCGGTGGCGAGTAAAATAAAGGTTACCCTGGCTTCGGGCTCCTCGAGGGTCTTTAAAAGGCGGTTGGCGGCCTCGATTGACAGCAATTCCGCCCCGTCGATGATAAAGACCTTGTTTTTACCTTCGAAAGGCGGCAGACTGGCGGCGTGCAGCATGTCCTTGACCTGTTCGGTGTGAATCAGCTTGGCTTCGGTGTTCTCTTCTTCATTCTGCGCCAGACCGATGGTCTGTACGTCGCTGTGACCGCCCGCTTTTATTTTTTTACATGAAGCACATTCGAGGCATGGCTTATCGTCCGCTTCACAATTGAGCGCCTGCGCCAGGTTCAACGCCAGCGTCATCTTGCCGACGTGCGGCGGCCCGATAAAAAGGTAAGCATGCGACAGCGCGCCTGTTTCCAGGCTGTGCTTTAGTAAGGAGATTGACCGCGCCTGCCCGATTGACTGCCACATCAATGACAAATGACCAAGATACAAGATACAAATTACAAACAAATTTTAAATATCAATAACCAGTCTCCAAGCATTTGAATATTGAAATTTGGTTATTGGTG
>CAYGVP010000094.1:0-6126 GCA_964353385.1 uncultured Dehalococcoidaceae bacterium | reverse complement strand
AATCGCTCGGTAAAGAAAATGAATCTGTCCGCCACCACGCACCGGACAGCCATTAAACGTTGCTTCCGCTTCCCAATCATTCTGGAGAATTGGAGTCAGAATAGGATTTTCATCAGAACGTTTGAAGACACTCATACTTTTCTGGCACGCGTTTCTGACTTTATAAATTTGAATATTTTTGTACCGCACCGCGGACAGATACCCTGAACAGTGCGCCTCTTATTTTTCAGAACCACATAATGCGGGTTCTTAATAATACGCTTTTTCTGACATTTTAGGCAGAATCCCTGCACGCGTTTCATCACCTCACCGGTTTCAGCTGGAGGCGGCGTGATTGCGCCTTGCGCAGCTAATTCTTTATGGTTCGTAGTAAGCTTCTCAAGGAAGCCGTTTAGTTTTACCGAGGCAACGCAAGCTACTCTATCAGCTCCACCGTAGTAAACCAGCAAACGGTCTTCGATTACCACGGCGCCGCAGGGATAGATAACACCGGCCTTCCACCCTTCATTTTCGTACCATACTTCGGGCTCTAGGATTGGCTCCCCAGACCGGGCTAAGACCCTGGTCGGGTCTTTCAAGTCAAGTAGCATTGCTCCTATCTTATAGCGACCGGGGTCACACTCACCGATAGCCTGGTAGATGAGTAGCCAGCCATCATTTGTCTTAATAGGAGGGGCACCAGCGCCCACCTTTCGACTATCCCAGTAAGCAGCCCTCGGTCGTATCTTGAATTCTCCCTTCAACCATCGGGTTGTGCCATCAAAATCCAGGTCGTCAACAAAATCAATCAGGATATTAGGGAAAATTCGGTGGAAGATAACGTATTTGGATTTTATTTTCTCCGGGAGAATACAGGCATTTTTATTGACAACTCCAGGAGGGGAGATAAGCACTGGTTTCTTCCATTGCCAGTTCCTTGCCAGGAAATCATCAATATATATTGAGGTCAGTGCTATCCGGGGTGGGCTGTATCCATCAAAGGCAACATAGGTCATGAATACCCTGTCGTCAATCTTGGTCAATCTCGGGTCCTCACACCCACCCAAGCCACCCCCTCCTGACACATAAATCTCTTCTTCTTCCTCCTCATCCTCTGCAAAGACATAAATGACTTGAGGATCACTTTCTACAGGATAGACTAAGCCAGCACCTTCAAATGACTCTCGCGGGACATATATCGGTTTATCCAACCGTTCGTCTATATGGAATCCATCAATACTTGAAGCGTACCCGAGAACCGATACATTCGAGTCCCCAATTGCTCGATAGATAATGTGGACCTTTCCCTGCTCATAAATAGCCCCGGGATTGAAGACGGCTTTTGTCTCCCACCGGTTCTGGGGGTTTGGCCTTAAAATTGGATTTCCTTCGAACCTTTCGAGCACCAGCTGAATATTTTTTACTTTAAAGTTTGTTTTTCTCCTGGCCATTGTCTGCCCCCTTTTGCAGTGCTAAACACACGGAACTGCTTCACGATGCCATCCTCAAAATATAACCTGCACACAAATAATAATTACCCGCGCGGGGAAATGTCAAATATTACGCTTATTCCCCGCACCTGCAGGGCTCCTTTATTTACGGTCGTTTCTGCCCGAAGAATGTAGCCGTGAAGACAATAGCCAGAATATAGAGAATAGGTATGTTGGCTGGAATAATGTCCGGCTCCGCCAGTAGCTTGACCCAGGTAACCAGGGCTGTAATTCCTACGGCGAAAATATAGCCGAACCACTTTGTATGGACTACGCTATATATTTTCTTTAGTACTTCCATGGCTTTACTCCAAGGTTCATCACATATCTATAGAATCAGGAATTGAATATCCTTCTTCCGATTTCATAATATTAGCATTATTCGTGATTAGAGACAATCAACGTTCTTTTTCAAACTACTGTTTTTTCAGGCAATACTTACTCCATCCAAGGCGTTCTTTTCTTGCACTCCGGTTGAATCTTTCGATGAACGCTTGCCTCATTGAAAGGAGGTTAAGCGTGTTTAAGGCGGCGTGCCCTCAAGATGATAATCCTCTATCCTATGACAGGCTGGATGGCGGGGAGTTCTGGCTATCGTACCCTTTGGCGGAGATAGAGGGATTCGATACTGCTGTAAATTACAGACCAGTTGCTAGCAGTTCCCGCAATGCTGGAATTAGAGTTCTCTTCTAAAATAGGAGTTCGGAAAGCTTCTTGATTGGCTGGCGAGCCAGGATTCGAACCTGGGCTAAAGGATCCAAAGTCCTCTGTGCTACCTCTACACAACTCGCCACTGTTTACTCGTAAGATTATAGCATCTAGCTTTGACTGTAGCAATGTTCTCTCGTCATCAGTACACTGTTACTCCATCAACTAAAATGCCCCGCCGTCACCGTGATAAACGATGATATTAGCGGGGCGTCGCTCTATCTTGTCAAGGGGAAGGAATTTATTTTTTCTTAGCCGCGCTTACTTTCCCGTACATGGCTTCAATCTGGGCTTTCCACTTGCGGGCTCTATCCGCCATGAAACGGCGCGTCGGTTGTACCTCGGTGCTCACCAGCATCGAATTGATGTTCATCCACGGAATGAAGAGACTCTCGGTGTAACCTCCTATCATATCCAGTTTGTCGTCCCAGTGCACCAGGTTGATTAGTATGCCGTACTCATCGGTAGCTTCCACCATCCCCAAGTAGCAGTTCTCCGGGGCGGTCTCCTCCAAAAGGTGCACCGCTACGCAATAACCGGGTTGTATTGAAGCTGGCTTAGCCATATTATACCTCCGTCAAGCATCATCGTAGTCCTTATTTAATACTTATTTCTCCTGATTGTCAATAGCGGATGGCGAGTCTTAATTCTCTCGTAGCAAATCATTATCATTATGTTTCCCATATTTTTCTTTATGAAATATTAACCATATGTTTATCTATCGTTAATAGATTTTATGTTCCTCTTAATATCGGATTGTTACGCTTATAAGGGATTAAACAGATTTTACATAGATAACAACTGTCCCTGGCTGATGGGGCAATAAAAAGGAGAAAAATGCAAAACTTCGTACTCGCGGGAAAAGCAAAAACGGTGTTCCGTATCCTTGAGCTCAAAGCTAAACGTGAAACAATCGCCAAGCGCGATAAGATGCAGGACTCCGCTAAAAAGAAATAAACTCCCCCGTTAACTAGATGGTTCGTTCCTGAACTTGGATTTCAGTTCGTTTATCTCTTGCAGTTTCTTAAATTCCTCTTCGCTTATCGGTTCACAGTATATCAGCACATTATGCAATATCTTTATCTTGAAAAGACCGCGGCATTGCCAGCACCGGCGCGGCCCCTCGTAACTATTATTCACAAAGGAAAACTTGCTCTCGGCGCCGCATTGTGGACATTTCATACTAAACATGTCTCATCAGGCCTTTCCTTTTATTAAACACAACCCTGCCGCATCTATTTACTATTATGCTTGATTGTACCACTTTAGACTATACTGCCACAATTTCACGGTAAAAGAGGGTAGGGTAGGAAAAACCGGGAAACTTTTGATTGTGCCGAAGGCCGGACTCGAACCGGCACGAGAGTTGCCCCTCAACAGTTTTTGAGACTGCCGCGTCTGCCATTCCGCCACTTCGGCGCGGGTATCCTTATTCTAAGTGAAAAACCCTTGCCAGCGCAAGAGTTATCCCCCGGCCTTCTCCCTTCCCCCGCACTATTAAACCCCTCCTTCCCCTATCTTTAACCTTTTATCTGTATTTTTGATTTTTGAGATTTGATATTTGAGTTTTGTTTGGTTATTGTATCTTGGTTATTGGAATTTCTGCCCTTATGCCTCTGAAAATTAGAACTTGTGTTCTTTTTAGAAAAGTGGTAAAATATCGGGTAGAGGTTTTTCAACATGCCGTCGGATTCCATCATCGTCAAAGGCGCCCGCGAACATAACTTAAAGAACATTGATGTTGTTATCCCTCGTGATAAGCTGGTCGTCATTACCGGCGTCTCCGGCTCAGGTAAAAGCTCTTTAGCCTTCGATACCATCTATGCCGAAGGGCAGCGACGCTATGTGGAGTCCCTCTCCGCTTATGCCCGCCAGTTCTTAGGACGTATGGAAAAGCCGGATGTTGACTATATCGAGGGGTTAAGCCCCGCCGTCTCTATCGACCAGAAAGGCCCTTCTAAAAACCCGCGCTCCACCGTCGGCACCGTCACGGAAATCTATGATTATCTCCGTCTCCTTTTTGCCAGAGTAGGGCATCCGCATTGCCCCCGGTGCGGACGGGAAATTACTATCCAGTCGGTGCAGCAGATTGTGGATGCCGTTCAAAAGCTGCCTCAGGGCAGCCGCATTATGGTTATGGCGCCCGTCGTTACCGACCGCAAAGGGGAGTATCAGTCGGTCTTTGAAGACCTGCGCAAGCAGGGTTATGCCCGCGTCCGCGTTGACGGCGAAGTCCGTGAGCTTTCGGATAACATCCCGCTCGATAAATATAAAAAGCACTCCATCGCTGTCGTCGTTGATAGGCTCGTCGTCGGCGATAGCGGCAACCGCACCCGTATCTCGGATTCTGTCGAGACCGCCCTGAAGCTTGGCGGCGGCATCGTGCTGGTATCTATCATCGGCGGCGAGGAGATGCTCTTTTCCGAGCATCTTGCCTGCGTCCACTGTGGCATTAGTTTGGGAGAAATAGCCCCCCGCACCTTTAGCTTTAATACCCCTTACGGCGCCTGCCCTTCCTGTACCGGTCTGGGCTTTAAACATGAAATCGACCCCGACCTTGTTTTGAATAAAGAGCTCTCTGTTATGGAAGGCGCTTTAAAGCCCTGGCAGACTCATAACTGGTATCTCTGGCGCATCGAGCCGCTGGCGCGCAAGAAGCAATTCTCCCTCCACACCCCTGTTAAAAACCTCACGGAAGAGCAGGTGCATCTCCTCCTCTATGGTGAGGGAAACAATCATATTTACCGCAATCGCTTCGGGCGTACTGTCCGCGTCTCGGATGGTTATGAAGGCGTTATCCCCAACATGGAACGCCTCTACAGAGATACGGAGTCGGAGTACTCCCGTGCTAACATCGAGCGTTACATGGTATATAAACCCTGCCTGGAATGTAACGGCAAGCGCCTTAAGCCGGAATCTTTAGCCGTCTTAATCGGCGATAAAAATATCATGGATGTCTCCGGCATGGCGGTCACGCAGGCTTTGGAGTGGACTGACTTTATCTCTAAAAAGGTTCTCACCGAGCGCGAGATGATGATTGCCCACCAGATTCTCAAGGAAATCCGCACCCGCCTCGGCTTTCTCAAGGATGTGGGACTGGACTATCTAAGCACCGAACGCGCCTCCATGACCTTGAGCGGCGGCGAGTCCCAGCGCATCCGCCTCGCCACGCAAATCGGCAGCGGTCTCATGGGTGTGCTTTATGTTTGCGACGAGCCTACCGTAGGCTTGCACCCCGCTGACGATTATCGCCTAATTCACACCATGCAGCGTTTAAGGGATTTGGGCAATACTATTCTGGTCGTCGAGCATGATGAGGCTATGATGCGCGCCGCCGACCATATTATCGATATGGGACCCGGAGCCGGCGAGCGCGGCGGCTATATCGTCGCTACCGGCACTTTAGATGATATTTTAAAGTGTAAAGAATCTTTAACCGGCCAGTACTTAAGCGGCGTTAAGAAGATTCCTCTCCCCTCTACCCGCCGCTCCGGCAACGGCAAGGAGCTTGTCATTAAAGGCGCCCGCCAGAATAACCTGAAAAATATCGATGTCTCTATCCCGCTCGGCAGGTTCGTCTGCATCACCGGCGTCTCCGGCTCCGGCAAAAGCACTTTAATCGATGAAATTCTTTACCGCAAGCTGGCGCAGATTTTCTACCGCGCTAAGGAGCGCCCTGGCCTCTGCGATGCGATACTCGGACTTGAGAATATTGATAAAGTCATTAACATTGACCAGTCGCCGATAGGGCGTACGCCCCGCTCCAACCCCGCCACTTATACCGGCGCCTTTACCTATATCCGCGAGCTTTTCGCCGCCGTCCCTGACTCTCGCCTCCGCGGCTATGGACCCGGCCGCTTTTCCTTTAACGTTAAAGGCGGCCGCTGTGAGGCTTGCGGCGGCGAAGGCTATATCCAGATTGAGATGCAGTTCCTGCCGGATGTCACTG
>CAYGVP010000093.1:0-6177 GCA_964353385.1 uncultured Dehalococcoidaceae bacterium | reverse complement strand
CTTTTCGAGAGCGGCACCATCAACCACTCGGACACCTCTCCATGGCTATTGAATTGTAACGGAAAATGCCCTTTAAGGGCAAGGGGGTAAAAACTTCAGGCCAGCCGTCTTCTACAGACAGCCGACCTGCTTTTTCGACTATGGCCTATCTCCAGCGATGATGAATTCAAATTGAGATTGGCATTGTGATGTATTTGTGACGCTTGAAACGGATTTTGTGATTTCAACGTGAGGCTAAATAAATAAAATTATGGCGATTGAATTATTTGTAACATCTGTTAGTAGCGAAAGAAGTAACTCAACCAGATTGGTTTACGTTATATGTAAAGAAAGGAGACTTTAGGTTACTGCAAGGGAGGAGGATAAATGGGGAATATCGTAAAGATAAAGGGATGCAAGCGCTGCGGCGGCGACCTTTTCTTGGAGCGTGATACTGAGGAAACACGTATCTTTTGTCTCCAGTGCAGCGCAGTATATACCCAGCGTCTGGTGCCTCTGGTAAAAAAGCCTGTTGCAAAAAGATACTACGCCCGCTAATGAAAGGACCTATTTTTCTTCGGTTTCCCCGCCCGCTTTACGTTCACGCTCCCTAAGCCAGCGTTTGATATCGTCCAGGGCGGGCGGGGAAACATAAAAGACCTGTATATCCGAAGGAAATTGTACCTGATGGTTTTCTCGCATTAAGACAATACCGATTTCATCTTCTTTTAAAGTTTCATCGATTTTCTTCGCTATCGACTCGTTCCGTTTCTTCCCGACTTCTATATATGAATCGTATATTTTAGATATCACTTTTGGATTTTGCAGACCTATCATCAGGCACCGGCTCCAGTCCATGAACTCGGTTAGCAAGTCGACATCCTCCATTGCTTCCAGACGGGCTTTTTTATCGATGCAGGCTTTAGCGATTTTATAGCCTTGATTATTCAAATCTTTTAACGAAGCTGCGCCTTCTTCTCCTGAAATAGCTATTAGTTCATGGTATATTACATTCACCTCACCGAGTTTCGATGATAACTCGGCGATGTGTTTTTCTACCTGTTCCCAGTAAAGGTTGAACTTTTCAGCATAATCTGCCGGCAAACCTTCAACGAGATATATGGCAGGCACGAAGATGAGTTTCCTGCCTTTTTAAAAATTTTCTGCCGGGGGCTTTTCGATTTTGCCGAGTTCTTCAGCCATAATATACTCTCATTGAAATCTGTGATAAAAATAATTCCTACTGGATAACTTTTTCACAATCCTGGCAGATAACAATTACTGGTCTGAACCTCTTGATAACTTTCATTTCGGATATAGGCTTTTGCTTCCCGCACAAGCGACACTTAAAAACAACCTCCTTGGTTGTTGATTTTTTTGATTTAGTTCCGCTTTTGGTTTTAGCTTCAGCCATAAGTCTCCTTTTAATAGATCCGTTTGTAAACGTTTTTTTTCTTACTTGGTAGATAGCGGTACCATGCTTGATGGGGTAATTACATTATCTTTTATTTTACTATTATCTTCAATAACGGTGTTACTAGCAACAATACATTCATTGAGTTGTGAATTTTGACCTATACTGACATTATCCCATAATATCGCTTTTTCCAGATAAGCGCCATCCCGAATAACGCAGTCTTTTCCGATAATCACTGGTCCTTTTATACAAACGCCAGGCCCGATTTTACAGCCGCGGTCAATGAGCGCTGGCCCGTTAATTTTAACGGTGGGGTGAATATCATTATCTCTATTATCAAAGCCATGTTTTATAAACAAAGGGCTTTTTGTCTTTGATGAAATGAGGTCCATGTTTAAACTAAAGTACTTTTGAGGAGTTCCCATATCTAACCAGTACCCTTTGTAGGTATACCCATAAACGGGCGAGCCAACCTCTAAAAGTTTTGGAAAGAGCCCTCTTTCAAACATATAATGTTGTCCTACAGGGATATGCTCCAGCACTTCCGGCTCAAGGATATAGCCGCCGGCGTTTATCCAGTTAGTAGTTACCTCGGCGAGCGGTGGTTTCTCAATAAACCGTTTTACTCTTTGATTGACATCCGTCTCTACGACTCCGAAAGCGCTGGGATTATCCACCCAGGTTAAGAATATAGTTGCCTTGGCCTTTTTGTTACGGTGGAATGCAAACACTTCATCAAAGTCCATTTCTAAAAAGACGTCATCTCCGTTAAGGACGATGAAAGGCCTATCTAGGTAAGCAGCGGCGTTTTTTACCGCGCCCGCTGTTCCCAATGGTTCTTTTTCATGGCAATAGGTCAGGCGCATGCCACACCGTTCGCCATCCCCGAAATATTCTCGAATTGCCTCAGGAAGATAACTCATTGTCAGGATGACGTCCCTGATGCCGAATTGTTTGAGACGAGCTAGGGTATGTTCCAAAAAGGGTCGATTAACCACCGGTAAAATTGGCTTCGGGCAATTGTCAGTCAAGGGGCGAAGCCTGGTGCCAGGTCCGCCTACCAGAAGAACCGCTTTTATTCCTTTTGTAACGCCGGATCTTTTCGCAACCATTAAAAAAACATCTGCCCCCGATTTACTTTAGCGGTCATAGGTGAAAAAAGTCAATATTTTTGCTACGCCCTGTTGATTACTGATATAATAAACCGAACCTGTTTTATATTCAAGATTCGGTCATTATTATGCTATCAATCAGTCAAATTTTAGCCATCTGCATCTTCGTTATAGTATTTGGCGTAATTATCTGGGATAAAATCCCCCGCTATATCCCCGCCTTGGTCGGCGGCTTTATCATGATATTGGTTGTTTTCCTGGGAGTCATGCAGAGCCCGGAATCGGCCTGGCGTGTCCTCAACCTGGGACAAATAGTTCAATCAAACTTCTGGGTGCCGGGCAGCGAGCATATAGAATCTTATGGGGTTAACTGGCAAACGATTATTTTTATCGGGGGTATGATGGTGATGGTGGCGGGGATGGAAAGGGTGGGATTTTTTCGCTGGATATGCCTCCTGGCGGCGCGTCTGGTAGGCTGTCGGGTAATGCCCTTGCTTATTTCTTTTATGCTCATTTCCGGATTTCTTTCGATGTTTATCGATAGTATTACCGTGATGCTGTTCCTCTCTATGGTCACTATCGAGCTAGCGCGGTTACTTAAATTCGACCCTGTGCCGATGATCGTGGCGGAGATATTCGCTGCCAACACCGGCGGCGCTGCTACGATGAGCGGAGACCCTCCGAACATCATCATCGGGACGGCTTTCGGCTACACCTTTACAGATTTCGCCGTTAATACCGGGTTAATCGCTTGGGCCGGTATGATTTTTACCTGCGTTTACTTCTATTTCGTCTTCCGCAAAACGCTCACACAGCAGACCAGTCCCGTGGAAACAATGAAAGTCTGCCCGCTACCCGCTTCGGCTATTACCGACCGACGTCTGTTTATTATAGATGTGGGGATTTTTATCATAACGATAGCACTCATCGTGACCCACGCCCAGACCGGGCTTTCGATGGCCTTTATCGGTGTTATCGGCGGGGCACTAACACTCCTGACGGACATAAGGGGTATCCCGGAAGTTTTTAAAGCCGTCAACTGGCAGGTCTTGGTCTTTTTCCTCGGCCTGTTTATTTGCGTTGGTGGACTGGAAGAAACCGGTGTGCTGGAAATGATTGCCAAATTCATCGGGGATATATCCGGCGGCAATATCGGTATCGCTATGTCGTTTATCCTATGGATTTCCGCTTTCGCTTCATCCGTAGTGGATAACATTCCCTTTGCTGCCACTATGGTGCCCATCATTAAAGAGCTCTCCATCGTCAGCTCTATGAATCTGCCGACGCTTGCCTGGGCGCTTGCTCTGGGTACCGATATCGGCGGCAACGCCACTCCCATCGGAGCGTCAGCCAATGTAATCGGGATTTCAGTGTCTGAAAAAGAAGGCTATCACATCGGTTGGGGACGCTACATGAAATATGCGGCGCTACCGATGATATTTGTCATTGGCATATGCCATTTACTGCTTTTCCTCCGCTACGCATGAACAGGTGAATTCAGGTTGCGAAGACTTTACAATTTATCGTATAATTTCAGTAGTTAGCCCCTGTAGCTCAGGTGGATAGAGCACTAGCCTCCGGAGCTGGTTGCGAGCGTTCGAGTCGCTCCAGGGGCAGTTTTATATATACGGAGCAAATATGACGCAGGAAAAAAGCCTTATTGAAATCAGGTGGCACGGCCGCGGCGGTCAGGGTGCGGTTACCTCGGCAGAGATTCTGGCGCAAGCAGCTATCGCCGAGGATAAATACGCGCAGGCTTTCCCGAGTTTTGGGCCGGAGAGACGCGGCGCACCAGTGCAGGCATTCAACAGGGTAGATAGTCGCGAGTTTGTGCGCATCAGAGCGGATATTACCCAGCCCGACTATGTCGTCGTACTCGACCCCAACCTGCTCGGTAAAGTTAACGTAACATCTGGTCTTAAAGAGGGCGGCTGGGTCATCGTCAATACCCGCAAGACGGCTAAAGAAATAAGGTCTGAATTTGGTATCACATACCCGGTGGCTACCGTCAACGCTGGTAAAATAGCCCGTGAAGTACTTGGTGTTAACATCGTTAATACCACAATGCTCGGCGCCGTAATAAAAGTCACTGGCGTTGTTGATAAAAAATCGGCAAATGAGCCATTGCAAAAACGCTTTGGCAGGCTGGGAGAACGCAACATTAAAGCCATGGAAACGGCCTTTGAACAAGTAGTGTTTTAGGAGCAATAAATGGCAAAATCCGAAAACGAATTAACCTGGAAAGACCTGGAAATCGGCTGCATCGTTACCGAGCCGGGTAGCGCGCGGCAGTATGAAAGCGGCACATGGCGGTCGCAACGTCCCACCTACGACTTTAAGAAATGCATTAAATGCGGCCTCTGCGCGCTGTATTGCCCGGAAGGCTGTATCAACCAGAACCCGGACGGTTATTTCGAAGCCGACCTATTCTACTGCAAGGGCTGTGGCATCTGTGTCAGAGAATGCTGGCCAAGGGTAATTAAGATGGTCGAGGAGGTGGAGTAATGACAACACGAATCGGTGTTGAAGTCTCTATTGCCCTTGCCGATGCCGTCAAACTGGCTAATCCGGACGTCATCGCCGCTTACCCTATTACCCCCCAGACACATATCGTCGAACATCTTGCCGAACTGGTAGCCAACGGCGAACTGGATGCTGAGTATGTACCCGTAGAATCGGAGCATTCCGCTATGAGTGCCTGTCTCGGCTCAGCGGCTGCCGGTGCCCGCACTTTTACCGCTACCTCAAGCCAGGGTTTGGCATTAATGAACGAGGTACTATATGTCGCTTCCGGTATGCGGTTGCCCATAGTCATGGCCTTGGCCAACCGGGCTTTATCGTCGCCGCTAAGCATCTGGCCCGACCATTCGGATATGATGTCTATACGCGATGCCGGCTGGATACAAATTATTGTCGAGAACGGACAGCAAGCCGTCGATAATACTATCATCGCTTTCCGCATCGGTGAAGACCCGCGAGTGCTCCTGCCGGTGATAGTCCATTTGGACGGCTTTAACCTGACGCACGTTATCGAGCCGATTTTCTTGCCGGAACAGGCGGATGTTGATAAATTCCTGCCCAAGAACAGGTTCCCGCTACCGCTAAATCCCGATAGACCGGTAGCGATGGGAGGATTCGCTCCTCCATTTATTTACACGGAAACTAAGTTTGCGCAAGAAGTTAATTTAAAGAACTCCAAGAAGGTTATCCTGCAAGCCTGGGAGGAGTTTCATAAAGCATTTGGAAGAAAATACTTACCGGTCGAGAAATATCACAGCGACGGCGCTAAGGTACTCATCATGACGATGGGCAGCAGCGGCGAGACCGCTTCCGTCGCCATAGACGAAATGCGCAAGGAGGGGATGGATGTGGGGCAGATAAGACTGCGCCTTTGGCGGCCTTTCCCCTTCGAGGAGCTGCGGGAAGCTGTAAAAGACGCGGATATCCTCATTGTCATGGACCGGGCTATATCCTTCGGCGGGCCGGGCGGGCCGGTAGCTTCCGAGGTCAAAGCCGCCCTCTACAACCAGGCAAAGCGTCCCAAGGTAGTCAGCTACGTTATCAGCCTGGGCGGGCGGGACACCACTGTATCCGGCTTTAAGGATATCGTCTGTAAAGGCATGGATATTGCCGCCAGGGGAAGCAAGAACGAATATGAGATTTACGGGG
>CAYGVP010000092.1:0-6210 GCA_964353385.1 uncultured Dehalococcoidaceae bacterium | reverse complement strand
CTCTTCCGGGGTGGTGAGAGGTAAAGCGGTCACATTACCGATAACCGGTATCGACGGGGATTTAAAGGTAGCGGCGTCGATGTATTTTGCCAGGCCTTCCGCGGCCGGCTGCATGAGCGGTGAGTGAAAAGCGCCGCTTACCTGCAGGAGAATTGCCCGGCTGGCACCGGCAGCGGTAGCCATTTCGTTAGCTTTAGCGATGTTTTCTTTAGCGCCGCTAATGACAATCTGTCCGGGGCAGTTGATATTTGCCATGATGGTATCGGTTTTCTGGCAGATTTCGGCGAGTTTGGCTTCATCCAGCCCGATGATGGCGGACATCGCTCCCGCTCGTTTTTGTCCGGCTTCATGCATCAGCCGCCCTCTTTCGCGGGCTAAACGCACGGCCGTAGGGAAATCGAAGACCCCGGCGACCGCCAATGCCGTATATTCCCCCAGACTGTGTCCGGCTAAGAAGGCAGGGGCGGGCAGCTTGCTGCCGCTGATTTCTCTGGCGGCCTGCAAACAGGCATAGCCGGCGATTACCAGAGCGGGCTGGGCGTTAATGGTCTGGCGGAGCTCTTCCTCGGGGCCTTCAAAGCATAATTTGGAGATAGGGAACCCCAGGGCTTTATCCGCTGTTTCAAAGGCATCTCTTGCCGATTTTACGTTGTCGTAGAGGTCGCGGCACATACCGACTGACTGGGAACCCTGCCCCGGAAAGACCCAGGCTGTTTTCGTCATCTCGGTTTGTTTTATCCTTTCCAAAGTGAAAAGGCGCCTTCTTTATGCCCGTGAATAAAGCAATGACATTAGCAGGCGCCCGTTTTCCGGCGTGTTTATGCGGCGGGGGCTTCAGGCTTCTTCTTCTCTTTTATCTTGATGACCGCCCGACCGTTATAGTTCCCGCAGGTAGGGCAGGCGTGGTGGGGCAATATCAGGGTATGACATTGCGGACATTCTACCAGAGCCGGTGCTTTTAAAGCTCTATGACTTAACCTTTGTTGAGCGCGGCTCTTGCTCTTTTTACGCTTAGGTAGTGCTCCCATATTTTTAGCTCCGTTCTATTACTCTTCAGCTCTTATTTTACCAGATATTACTTTAGTTCCGCCAGCTTTGACCAGCGGGGGTCGATGTCCTGCTTCGGACAACCACATTTGCCTTCGTTGAGGTTTTTACCGCAGGTCGGACACAGGCCGGAACAGTCCTCTTTACAGAGCGCTTTAATCGGGATTCCCATGAGGATGTACTGGCGCACCGCTTCCGTCAGGTCGAGGATGTGCTGCTCATCGATGGTGAAGGCGCTGGCTTCTTCCGGTTGGGACAGCGGCGTACCGCTTATTATATCTAAGGTCGGGAAAAACTCCTCTTCGAACTTAATTTTTAAAGGGTGGCGGAACTTGCACAGGCAACGACTGCACGTAAGCTCGACTTCTGTATCCAGCCCGCACTTAACGAGGATACTGCGCTGGGTGCGGAGCAGGCTGCAATCGCCCTGTATTTTATGGCTTTTACCGTCGCCGGCAATATCGATTACTTCATCTATCTGGAATTCCCGCGTCGACCCGATGGGGTCGCGGAGCAACTGGGATACGTTCATATCCATCCCGCCTCACCTCCCAGCATTCTATTATAGGGGAAAAGGGGTGAGCGTGGCAAGCTGGACGAGGCTAAACTAACCTTTTTATCCGTGTCACAGTTATAATAGGTGATGATGAAAAAAGCTGCTATCTATCTATTATTGCTGGTATTGTTAATACCTGTCCTGTCTGCCTGTAATGCAACATCACAGGCTCCGCTACCGCGTTCCATGAAAGGATATGAATTGTATTCCTGGCAGGAAGCAGGCCAGTGGCACTTTACCTTGATTACTGGGACGAACCGGAACAAAACACTGGAAGAAGTAACAACCGGGGAAAACAAAGAAGGCGAAGACGGCTGGGTGAATATCCATGTAATCGGAGTGGAAGAGGTTAAAGCCGTTCTTAGCAGAGTCCCGGCGAAAGAATTTATATCCTGGAGCGGCAGCGGGACTGTAACGCAGGAAGAAGGGGCGGATATTAAGCTGGTATTACCGCCGGAAGACATCGTGAACCAGATAAAAGACCACGCGGAAAAATGCGGGATAGATTTTATGGTTTTTTAACTTGAGGTCAGTATGTTACCGGGATGTCTGCCCTTCCATGTGTATAGCTGCTAAATGTGATTCTCTATTTTAGTTAAGTAGTGGTTATTATATTGACCTGCCGTTTCGTAGGTTAAGGAGTTCCAGCGGATGCTGCCGCTGCATATTCCGCTGTCAGCGTCTTGAAGAGCTCTTTAACGGAGACTATTTTATCTACCCTGTAGGCATTAGCCCCGGAAAACGCAAACCCCTGGTCAAGATGACCGTTTTTAGCATTGGTTAGCGCACGGGCAATGCAGTATGGAGAACTTTTTAAATCACATGTTTTCAGGCATTTCCAGGGGCACTTAAATGGTATCTTGTTTCCGGCTTCTATCTCCTCGAGAAAACGGTTTCGTATGGCTCTACCCGGCAAGCCGACCGGGCTATCAATTATGACTATGTCCTCTTTACGGCAATTTATATAGGCGTCCTTAAACTCATCGGAAGCATCACACTCATAAGTAGCCACAAACCTGGTTGCCATCTGAACACCACTAACGCCTAGCCGGAAAAATTTAAAGATATCGGCTCCAGTGTATATGCCGCCGCCTGCGATTACGGGAATAGTCTTGTTAAAGATTTTCTCAAATGGCTTTATAACTGATATTATTTCCGGCAGTATTTTTTCTAATGCATAGGCGGGGTCAAAGATTTGCTCTTTTTTGAATCCGAGATGCCCGCCGGCTAAAGGTCCTTCTACAACAACAGCATCAGGTACACAATTATAATGTTTTTGCCAGGACTGAAATATAATTTTAGCAGCTCTCGAAGAAGACACTATAGGTGCAACTTTGGTTTTAACCTTTTCCCAGTCACCTGGCGGCCATATTTCAGGGACTTTTAGTGGAAGCCCAGCGCCAAGAAAAACAATATCGGCATTTTCAGTCACGGCAGTCCTCAGGAGTTCGTCATAATCTGAAAGGGCCACCATAATATTCACGCCAATGACACCTTTTGTCATCTCCTTTGCTCTCCTTATTTCTCTACGCAATACTCTCCTGTTGGCTTCCTTGAAACTTTTTTCAAAATCGGCTTCAAGCATGCCAATTCCCGCCGCAGAAATAACACCGATACCGCCTTCGTTAGCAACCGCCGAGGCTAAGCCGGATAAGGAGACGCCAACACCCATTCCTCCCTGGATAATGGGTATGTTTATTTCCAAATCACCTATCCGTAATTTTGGCATTTTATTGGATATCATAATTCACACCAATCTAAGTATAGTGCGTTGCATTAAGCGCTCCAGCTTTTAAAAATTCTAGCCCAGGTAAGTAAGCCCCTAATAACAACCATATTCCACCGTCCATTAAGGCTGTTACTTACATTTTATCACATGTTTTTATTCTCACTTAAGTCATGAAATGTGGTAATAAAAAGGGGAAGCAATTTTGCTCTCCCTCTGATTCTGCAATTAAGTAACTGCTACCACTGGACAAACATCGGGATAAGAGCGTGGCAATTTATCCTTTGAGCTTCTTTATCATCAAGGGGACGACTTGGAACAAATCCCCGACGATGCCGTAATGGGCAACCTGAAAAATTGGTGCATCCGGGTTATCGTTGATAGCGACAATACAGTCGGAGGTCTGCATGCCGGCGAGGTGCTGGATAGCGCCGGAGATGCCGCAGGCGATATATAACCTGGGGCAAACGGTCTTGCCGGTCTGGCCTACCTGGTGGCTATAGGGAATCCACCCCTCGTCCACCGCCGCCCGGCTTGAGCCTAAAGCCGCGCCTAAAGTATCGGCGAGTTCTTGAAGCAGTTTAAAGTTCTCCGCTTTTCCCAGTCCCCGCCCGCCGGAAACGATAATGTCGGCGTCCTCCAGCTTGACCTTCTCCGTAATATCCTCCACAAAGCTCAAGAGTTTAGTTTTTGCCGTGACGCCCTCTTTTTTAAAGTCCACCTTAATTATTTGCCCCTTTCGCGCGGGGTCGGGGATGTTTTTCTTAAAGACGCGCGGGCGCACGGTAGACATCTGGGGTCGCTTGTTGGGGCAGAGAATTGTCGCCATAATGTTCCCGCCGAAGGTGGGGCGGGTCTGGCGCAAAAGCCTTTTTTCCGTATCGATGTCCAGTCCCGTGCAGTCGGCGGTAAGTCCGGTATTTAAGATAGCCGCCACGCGGGGGAAAAAGGCGCGGCCTAAAGCCGTAGCTCCGGCTAGGACAATCTCCGGCTTGTGCTCTTTAATTAAGTTCAACAGGCTATGGGTAAGGTAGTCCTCCTGGTTATCCGCGAGGTCGGGGGAGTCCACCAGATACACTTTATCCGCGCCGTGGGCGATAAGTTTAGCGACATCGGCGATATTATGTCCAAGGCAGACTGCGCAGAGCTCGGTCTTTAAAGCATCGGCAAGCTCTCTGCCGCGGGAAATTAGCTCGTAAGCGACGTTTTTCACTGTGCCGCGCCGCTGTTCGGCAAAGACCCAGACGCCCCGCGCGGAAGTATCGGCTTTAGTCATGGGCTGCGGCGCTTCTAAAGAAATGGCATCGAAATTGCAGGCATCGCGGCAGGCGCCGCAAAGGTTGCAGCCTTCCTTCACCTGTACCTTGTCGTCGACCAGTTCTATCAGGCCGAAGGGGCAAGTAGGTAAGCAGTTACCGCAGCCGGTGCATTTTTCGGAGTCGATTTTTATGCCCATAAAGTATCACTTTTATATCAAATTCGCTGCCTTGAGTTTATCGATAAGCTGGTCCACTTTAGCCGCTGTGTCTCCGGTAAGGACTTCCGCTTTAGTAACCCGCTGCGGGAAAAATATCTTAACGACCTGCGTGGAAGAGCCTGCCAGGCCAACTGTGTTCGGGTCGATGCCGAGTTCTTTAACGCCCCAGGTGGTGATAGCGGCGCTCTTGGACTTCATGATGCCTCTTAAAGAGGGGAGGCGGGGCACGTTAATTTCTTTAGCGACGGTGATGACGGCGGGAAGGGTGGTCTCGATAACTTCATGGCCTTCCTCGACCATGCGGCTGACCCGCAGATAGTTCTCTTTGATTTCTTCAATCTTGCTGACGTAGGCGACGAAGGGAATCTTCAGCATCTCCGCCATTTCCGGTCCCACCTGCCCTGTATCGCCGTCGATGGTCTGCCTGCCGCAGATAATCAGGTCATACTTACCCAGTTTTAGAATTGCCTTCGCTAAAGTGTTGGCGGTAGCCCAGGTATCGGCGCCGGCAAAAGCGCGGTCGGAGAGCAGGACGGCTTCCTCGGCGCCGAGGGATACAGCCTCGCGGAGGGCGGCGTCCGCCTGCGGGGGACCCATCGAAATGACGGTTACTTTACCGCCGTGCTTCTCCTTGAGACGCACCGCTTCCTCTATAGCATAAGTGTCAAAGGGGTTGATGATATTCTCAATGCCCTGGCGGACGAGGGTATTGGTATTGGGGTCGATTTTAACTTCGGTAGTGCCGGGCACCTGCTTGAGGCAGACGACGATATTCATGCCGTGCGTGCCTTCCTCTTGCGCAGGTTCATGGCGATGGCGTTCCTTAAAATCTGGTTGGTGCCCTCGTAAATCTGGAGGATTTTAGCGTCCCGCATCATTTTCTCGACCGGGTAATCGCGCATATAGCCGGAGCCGCCGAAAATCTGGACGGCGTCCACGGTGATTTTCATAGCGGCATCAGAGGCAAAGACCTTGGAGGCGGCGGACGATTCGGTGACGTCTTTAGCGCCGCTGTCCACATAGCGGGCGGCGGCGTAGACTAAAGCGCGGGCGGCTTCGGTCTGGATAGCCATGTCTGCCAGCATCTGCTGGACGACGGGCATGGTAATCAGGGGCTGGTCGAACTGGACGCGCTCCTCGGCATAATCGGTGGCGGCTTCTAAAGCCCCCTGGCAAAGCCCCACCGCCTGCGCGCCGATGCCGGGACGCGACTTATCGAAAAGGCGCATCGCCTGGATAAAGCCGAGGCCGGGCTTGCCGAGTAAATTTTTCTCCGGGACGAGGCAGTTGCGGAAGACCAGCTCGCGCGTGGCGGAGGAGCGGATGCCCATTTTCTTTTCCTTCTTGCCGAAGGTGAAGCCGGGCGTCCCTTTGTCAACGAGGAACGCGCTTGCGCCGCGAGGG
>CAYGVP010000091.1:0-6213 GCA_964353385.1 uncultured Dehalococcoidaceae bacterium | reverse complement strand
TCATGGCTACATTGCCGATGCCGGGCCAGGCGGCTAAAAGGTTGGGGGCGTTCAGCTTGGGCCGGGCGGTTATCTTTACAATATCGCTCATTATAGTTCACCCCTTCGGTTAAACTCACTTCGGTGGTGACCTCAGTGGAACCATGGCAGGCTCTGGATTTTTCGCCTCTATTGAATATTTTACTCCGTTATGAAGATATTTACTAAATTGTGAGGGGCAAAATCCCTCTCTAACTCTCCCCTTACGAAGGGGAGAGGATGATGGTACAAACCTTATATCTAGGTTCTAAGCTATTCTTTCCCTCCTTCGTAAGGAGGGACTAAGGGAGAATTCCCCCTCACCTTAGTCCTCTCCCACAAGGGGAGAGGAGACTTAATTAGTGTGCCTCCCTAAAGGGCACTAGCTTGGCCTGAGCTTAACCACAGAAAGTTAGACGCACAGAACCACTCAAACTTAAAAATCACCTTTACTTTTTATTAGCAAAATGAGAGCTGGTATCCCTGTAAAAGGGAAGATTATAGAACAGATAGCTCCGACTAATGCCCAGTTCCAGCTTTTCCTTGTCAATGTATAGTAACCGCCTATCACAGCTAGGAACCCTGGTAGGATGATTAAAGCTCCATAAATGTGCAGCGAGTTAAGAATTCCTAACCAAAGACTACCACCTAAAAACCCACTGATTATCATCAGGATACCTGCTGCTATTCTCATTTTATCTTCCTACTATTTCAGCATCCAATTCAAATGGTGACGTATAGAAGTATCCTTCTTTGTATTGCAAAGACATATCAGGATGAATATGTATTACAAAAGAATATCTTTGTGTAGGTTCAAATACGAGTAATCCTAATGGCTTTGTTTTACTCCACCCATTTTCGTCATAATCCATGTAGAACATAAGCAGCCAACTATGATTGGACTCAGAAAACGCCTCACCGTGTAAATCAAGATTACCCACTGCGATTACTGAGATTATTTCGTTATCCTTTAGTTCCTCCCAGTACATTTTGGTGAGGTCAACAGCGTTCCACTCACCATTAGCGAAAAAAGCCCGCTCGATATCGTATTCACTGATTTCACCTTCCTGTGAAAGCAATGTATTTAAATACTTATCAACATCTTGACGCTTATTCCAAAATCCAGAATCACCTGCTATAGTTGCGAACTCTCGACTCCTATTAGCCACTTCTATTTCAGAGAAGTCAACTGGTCTCCATCCTAGTGCTTGTAAATCGTCTTGGAGAAGGCGTATATCCTCGTCATTTCTGTCAATCTCGTCCTGTAATTGATTAACTTCCCATTTAAGGTCTTCAATTTGCTGTTGTTTTTCCTTTATCCCTTCTCGCTGTTCACTATAAGCACTCCAGCCGGACACGCTAGTTATAATTAAAATCACAATCAAAATTTTTATCCATCGAGGGGTTTTCTTTACCAAGATTTCCTTGTATTCACCCATCAGCTTCCCTCCCCTCCTCGTGTTATATTTTAGATAAACTATCCCTTACTCGACACGCTAAGCTCTTTACAGTAGAAGGGCGGGGTCTGTAAAAAGCCGCCGACCCATTTGGTCTCGCTGCCGATGGCGGCGATGTCTTTAAGGACGCGGTAGACGTTGCCGGAGACCATCGTGTCCTTAACGCGCCCCACGATTTTGCCGTTTTCTATCTTAAAGCCGAGGAGGACGTTGCCGCTGAAATCCCCGCCGAGAGTGTTGC
Source organism: uncultured Dehalococcoidaceae bacterium (assembly GCA_964353385.1). GTDB lineage: Bacteria > Chloroflexota > Dehalococcoidia > Dehalococcoidales > RBG-16-60-22 > RBG-13-51-18. The sequence continues at coordinate 4,497 of CAYGVP010000091.1, read as the reverse complement.
CTTGCTCCGCGCCCATGATGAGGTCGACGACAAGACCTTCCTTAATATCCCTGACCATCTCATCGAAGGTGGTCTTGCCGGGGGTAATGACTAAAGCGCTGGGGGCAGGGGAGGGCAGACTGCCGCGTATCCGGCTGCCGTTGCCGGTGCTCTTTTTCCCGGCTAAAGCCGCCGTTTGCAGGTCATAGAGGAAGCCTTTGACGACTCCCTTATTAATGAGGGGTGTTCGCCGGCTGGGGACGCCTTCATCGTCGCTGGGGCGGCTGGAGGGATGGTAGGCAATGGTGGGGTCGTCCCGTAGGCTAAAACTCTTGTCGAATACCTGTTTCCCGATTTTATCGCCCAGCGGTGAAGCTCCTTCATATACCGTCTTGCCGTTGAAGGCGGATATTAGAGGCATAATTAAAGCTCCGGCGACGCCGTTGGGGGTAAAAACGACCGGCAACACTTTAGTGGGCGACTTTGCTTTTTGTTTCGCCATATCGAGCTGCTTGAGAACCGTGTCCGTTAATGCCTTAGGGTCGGAGAGGGGGTGGCAGGAGATTTCACTTTCGCCGACAAAAAGCATGTCCGTATCTTTAATGAGGTTTCCTTCGATATCCAGTCCGAAAAAGCTCTTTTTATACTCCGCCTTGCCGCCGCGGGAATTGAGCAAGCGGACGGTAATGACGCTGCGGGTCACGCCGGCATCGCAAATGATACCCAGAGTATGTGCCGTTACGGCAGCGACCATCGCCTCGCCGAGGGTTACCATCTCCTTGATAGAGACTCGCTCAATAGCGGGGTCGAAAATGTTCACCTTCGGGAAGCGCGTATCACTGGGGAGACGGAATTTAGCCTTGCTGCCGAAGGCGGCGGTCTCGACGGCGTCTTTAACGAGCTGCTGTCCGTCCGCCGTGCCGGTGGTGGTGGCGTAACCGGTTCTGCCGTCCTTGATGATGCGCAGAGCGACCGTCGTCGACTGGTTGGTCTGCATCTGCTTGAGGCGGTTAGCCTCAAACCTGACCTGGGTTTCTTCGGAGGAAACGGAAAAGACTTCAGCTTCTTTAGCGGCCTTTTTCGCCAGGGAGAGGATTTCTTCCATTATTTACCTCCGATAAGGCAGTGGCGGATGCGGATGTGGGGGCTGCCGTTAGAGACCGGCAGGGGCATTTGCCCGCCCTTGCCGCAGCCGCCGCCCTGGTTCATCTCAAGGTCGTTGCCGACGGCGTCGATGTTTTTCAGGGTGTTAAAGACATTGCCGGTAAGCATAATGGGCCGGATAGCCTCGGCGATTTTGCCATTGCGTATCATATAAGCCTCACCGGCGGAGAAGGTGAACATCTCCATAGCGGTCATGCCGCCGTACCATTTTTTGGCATAGATGCCCTCCTTGATATCGGCGATGATATCCTGGAAAGACATAACGCTTGGCTCGATATAGGTATTGGTCATGCGCACGATAGGCGGGAAGCGGTAGTTAACCGCTCGCGCATTGCCGGTGGGTTTTTCGTTCATTTTGGCGGCGGTCTCCCGCGAGTGCAGCCTGCCGACGAGCTTGCCTTCTCTAATGAGATACGTCTTAACGGCACGTGTGCCTTCGTCGTCGTACTTAAAGCTGCCGCGCAGTCCCGGCTCCGCCGCGGAATCGACAATATTGAGCTGGGAAGCGCCGAACTGCTTGCCCAGCACCATGATTTCTCGCATACGGTCGTTCTCATAAACGAAGTCCGACTCGGATAGATGGCCGAAGGCTTCGTGCACGAAAACGCCGGCTAAAATGGGGTCGAGGACGACGGTATATTCACCGCCTTTAGCCTGCGGGGCGGAAAGCAAAGCTACCGCATTCTGGGCTATCTCTCTTACCTGCTTATGGAGTACCTGTATAGCTTTAAAATCCCCCAGACTCCCCACGCTGATATTTACCTGCTGTACTTCACTATCTTTGGCAGCGATAGCCGATAGATGCAGGGTGACATCGGCTCTTTCCTGGGTGATAAAACTGCCTTCCGAGTTCAGGAAAACGACTTTTTTGCGGCCGTCCGAGTAGTGGATACCGGACGTTTTTATCTGCGGGGTGCTCCAGATTATTTCATTGTATTCATCCAGCAGGCGCTTCTTTTCCGCCAGGGGAATAGAGACCGGGTCCCGGGCAATGCCGCTTTTTATATTCTCAACAGCAAGTCCGATTGGTGCCAGGTTGCTCTTTCCGGTGCCGGTGGACTGCGCCTGCTCGATAGCCAGCGAGACGCGGTCGTTAAGTCTATCAAAGCTGTTAAAGCTGGTAAAACCCCACCCCCCTTTCACTAAAGCTCTTACGTTGCCTCCGGAGGCGGTGGAACGCCCGATGGACTCCAACACCTGACCGCGGTAAACAATCTGGCTGGCCTGGCTTTCCTCGAAGCGCGCCTCTAAATAGTCGGCTTTACTTTTTTTAAGCTCGATGACTAGGCTTTGTGCGATTTCGTCTATTTGCGGCATAATTAAGAAAAGTTTAACGGACATAAATGGGAATGTCAATTTGCTTGACACTCGTACGCAATTTAGCTTAAACTATTAACGGTATTTTTCTTCTTAAATAGTGCCCCAACCACTTCTATTTAATGTAAACAGGTACGCGTTTAAAGCATCCAAATCGAGCAGAGAGGAGATATGACCGTGACTTACAGCACTCTACTTTACGAGAAAAAAGATGGTATAGGCATCGTTACCCTCAACCGACCGGACAAATTGAATGCCCTGAATAGCACCGTCTACCGGGAGCTTTATGATGTTTTTGAGTCTATCGAGAATGACCCCGGGGTAAGGGTGGCCATCTTAACTGCCGCTGGCGAGAAAGCGTTTGCCGCCGGGTCCGATATCGCCGAGATGCAGAATATGGGGCCTCTGGAAATACAGCATTTCATGGCTACCATCCGCAAAACGTCCGACTATATCTATGCGCTGACCAAGCCAACCATTGCTGCCATTCATGGGTACGCATTAGGGGGCGGCTGTGAGCTTTCTCTCTGCTGCGACCTGCGTATATGCTCGGAAAAGGCGCGGTTCGGGCAGCCGGAGATAAATCTGGGGCTGATTCCTGGGGCGGGAGGCACACAGCGTCTAACACGTCTCATCGGGGCAGCGAAAACCAAGGAATTAATTTACCTGGGGGATATGATTGATGCCGCCACTGCTCTCAACCTCGGTCTAGTTAATAAGGTTGTTCCCCCGGAAAAACTGATGGAAGAAGCCATGGCGTGGGCCGGTAAACTGGCGAGCAAGAGCGGGCCGGTGCTGGCGATGGCCAAGATGGCAATCAACACCGGCGTGGATACCGATATGAGCTCCGGGCTGAACATGGAGACTAAATGCAACGCCCTCTGTTTTGCTACCGAGGACCGTAAAGAGGGTATGAACGCTTTTATGGAGAAGAGGAAAGCGGTATTTAAGAATAAATAGGCATAATTCTATTAAGGAGGTAGGCTACTGTGGAAATTAAAAAAGTGTTCGTGATTGGTGCGGGGACGATGGGTAATGGGATTGCCCAGGTGAGCGCCCAGGCCGGCTACGACGTGACGATGTCCGATATCAAGGACGAGTTTATCAAGAAGGGCATGGATGCCATTAGTAAAAGTCTAGACAGGTCGGTAAAGAAGGGCACGATGCAGGAGAGCGAAAAAGCTGCTATTCTCGCCCGCATCAAGACCACGACGGATAATAAGAATGCTAAAGACGCTGATTTGGTTATCGAGGCGGCGCCGGAGATACTGGACTTAAAGAAGGGTATATTTAAACAACTCGATGAAATATGCAAGCCGGAGGCTATCCTGGCTTCCAATACATCATCGCTGCCCATCGGCGAGATTGCCGCCAGCACTAAAAACCCCAAGAGGGTTATCGGTATCCACTTTATGAACCCGGTGCCGGTGATGAAAGGCGTCGAGGTTATACTGGGTCGGCAAACCGCCGCGGAAGTCCTGGAAGCTTCCAAAGAATACGTCAAGAAAATCGGCAAAGAACCGTGTGAGGCAAGGGACTACGCCGGTTTCATCGTTTCAAGGCTGGTAGATGCCTTAATGAACGAGGCTTTCTGGTGCGTCATGGACGGCAACAAGCCGGAAGAGGTGGATAAAGCGGTTAAGCTATGCCTCAACCATCCGATGGGGCCGCTGGAGCTCTGCGACCTCGCCGGCGCGGATGTGGTGATGCACGGTCTGGAGACGATGTACGAGGAGTTTGGCGAAAGGCTGATGCCGGCCCCGCTTTTAAAGAACATGGTGCGCTCCGGCGACCTTGGGCGCAAGACCGGGCGCGGCTTTTACGACTATACCCAGAAATAAGTTAATATACGCAATAAGGAGAAGAAAATAAAATGGCAAATGATAAAGATGTTGTCATCGTAGCAGCGGCGAGGACGCCGTTCGGCAGGTTCGGCGGCTCGCTCGCCAACATCGACTACTATGAGCTAGGCGCCATCCCGATGCGCGAAGTTGTGAAAAGGGCCGGCGTGAAGCCGGAAGTAGTCAACGAGGTATT
>CAYGVP010000090.1:0-6322 GCA_964353385.1 uncultured Dehalococcoidaceae bacterium | reverse complement strand
AGCTGCTTGGCGAGATTGATGTCGATGGGTGTTGAGGCGACGATGGTGTGCTTGTAGCCGATGGCGGCGGCACCAATCTTCTTATGGTCGGCTTCCTCCACCGGCCCCAGAATCAGGCTCTTGTCCTGGCATATTTCGGATACCGCTCTCAAGACCTCGGTGTCTTTATCGTGATTGGCGGTGCCCCAGACAATCAGAGGCACTGTAATAGCGTCCGCCACCTTTTTCACCACCGCGGCAGCTTCAGCGGCCGGTCGATTTTTCCCGTTTGGGTCCGTGCTGACGAGCTGCAGGCATATCATCTCCGCCCCGTAAGTTTTAATGCATTTCTGCGCCCAGGCAACCGGGTCGTTCACGACGTCAGCGAAAGGTTCAAGCGCGGCTTCAGCCCAGTCCTCGGGAGGCATATCATACACCTCCATGGCTATCCGCGGCAGATTAGGCATCTGGCCTTCGAAAAGATAAAATGGATAGGAAGTTTCCCCGCCGACAGTTACCGCCTTGTCGCCTTTGCCCATTTTTATTTCTTTAATTTTTCCGCTATAGGCAGTCTTTGGAATCTCGAAAGGCATATTACCTCCTTAACTTAAGCGGGATTTTTGCGTTTTTCGCTGCCGAACCAGTCACTGCTGTACCAGTAGCGCTCGCCGTTTTTAAGGTACTTAAGTTTCTCATCGCGACTTTCCAGTTTCTGGCGCCAGCGTCCGGCATCTTCTCCTTTTGGTTCGCCGGCTTCATAGGTTTCTGCCAGGATATTCACCTGACCCCGGCCGGGCGCCTCTTTCTTGACGGTTTTATACGCCATTATCCCTCCTCCTTCTATTTTCTTTAAGGGCACTATTTATATTATAAAATAAATGGGCATTCTATGTCTGTTTTATTTAATGCCTGCCGCTACCTTGGCGGCTCTGACGGTGTTCATCATCAGCATGGTAATCGTCATCGGGCCGACGCCTCCCGGCACCGGCGTGATGGCTTTGGCTTTCTGGCTGACCGACTCAAAATCGACATCGCCGGCGAGTATTCTCTTGCCATCCGCGGTCTTGCCGATTTCATTCACGCCTACGTCGATAACGACCACGCCTTCCTTGACCATGTCGCCGGTTACGGCTTTGGGCTTGCCCGCCGCTACGATGAGTATATCCGCCCGCCTGGTATGGAAAGCCATATCTCGGGTCTTGGTGTGGCAGATTGTAACCGTGGCGTTAGCTCCCGGCGCTTTCTGGAGTAACATATTGGCAATAGGCTTACCCACGATGTTGCTCCTGCCGACGACTACTACCTCGGCGCCTTCGATCTGTGTGCCGGAGCGTATCAATAATTGCTGGATGCCGGCGGGCGTGCAGGGCAGGTAGTCCGGCTCGCCTATCATCAGCTTACCCACATTCACCGGGTGGAAGCCGTCCACATCTTTCTTAGGGTCGATGGCATAAAGCACTTCCTCTTCGTTTAAATGCTTAGGTAGAGGAAGCTGTACCAGGATGCCGTTAATCTTGGGGTTCTTGTTGAGCTTGTTGACAAGGTCGATTAGTTCTTTCTGCGTGGTTTTTTCCGGCAGGTCATACCTCTCCGAGTAGATGCCAAGCTCTTTCGAAGTCTTCTCTTTCTGCCCCACATAGACCTGTGAAGCCGGGTCTGCCCCAACGAGCACCGTTACCAGCCCGGGTACAACATTATGCTTCGCCTTGAGTTCGTCTATTTCTTTTTTCAGTTCCTCTCGTATCTGCGCGGCTATTTCCGCGCCCTTGATTAGTGTTGCTGTCATCTAAACACCTCTCTAAAATTATATCTTTCTTACATGCTTTATATGATTACAAGAACATGTCCTCTGATACTTCCATCGCATTTTGGGCTTCATCCGGAAGATTTATAGAAAAAGATTTATTATGGTCGTATAATGTCATGTCAACGCTTATATTCATTGTCATTTTATTGAAGCTTCCACCGGTTTCACCCATCTGTTCGGGAGTAAACTCCATCATCATATTGGCGACTAATTTTTTCGGCAATTTGGAGTCTTTAGTGACATAGTAGGTATATTCGATTTTCTTAAATATATCGGATAAATCCGATATGTTTCCCCAGTCAATATCTTGGGTCGCTCCTTGTTGCTCGCTTATCAATTCCGTTAATTTTTCCATATCAGGGACTATAGATAGAACGTAGCATTCCTCTCCATCCACATTTGCATACCCTAGCAACTCTAATTTAACCGCCGATTCCAGCGGCGACAACTGTTGGTCGACTAAATCGAATTGTTCGTCAATTTCATCGCTCGTCGGCATTTTTACCCATTGTTCGCCCGCTCCCGGTATTTCCATTCTCATGTAAGTCCAGTCCGTCATCTGATATATATTGTAAATAAGACTCTGTGAGATGTCTTCTTGTCCCAGACCTTCGGCTTTCACGTCCATTTCCATCTTCGTCTGCATTTGGTTGGATGCCAGGTTGGCAGCGCCGCTGCTCTTTGTTAATATGTTCATCTTGCCCGATTCTGCCCCGATGATATCAGTTATCATATCCATAACCATATCGAATTTATAAGTATTTAAATTCGCCTGGTTCATTAGGGAATCGGAGTATATTTGCTGCAACTGCTGCGGGCTCACTTCACCGTGGGGTAATTCTTGTATTGGTATTGTTCCCGTCGGCCCGGTTCCACCGCCAGCGCAGCCGGTCATTGAAAACAACGCTATGATTAACGCGAGTAGTAAAGGTAGTAATATAAATCTTATTGTTTTCATCTCACTCCACCTCCCCTCTTATTGTTTATTTCAAAACGCCGGTTCGGCTTAGCAGCCTGTCCATAAGCTCGTTTACCGCCGTAACCGCTTTAGAGTTATCCGGTAACTGTAACAGCGGTTTTTGTTCCAGGTCATATTTGCTTATTTCTTCATCCGCAGGTACTACGGCTGCCGGCTTTATCCCCAGCCTTTCCATTTCTCCCCTTAATCGGAGGTCTACCTCGCCCGGGACGTTATTAATAATTATCGATTCTCTTTTTACCACGAGTTTTAGCTCTTTTATCAGCTCCCTTATATGGGCAATCGCCCGCAGACCCTTTATAGAATGGTCGGAAACCAGCAGAATTTCGTCGATGTTCTGCGTCGTACGCCGACTCAAGTGCTCCATGCCCGCCTCGTTGTCCATGACGACGAAGGCGTAATTCTTCGCCCAATCGTCGATGAGCTTCCTGATAACGACATTAGGATAGCAGTAACATTCGGGCCCTTCTCCCCGCCCCATCGTAATCAGGTCGATGTTTTTGCTCTCCGTAATCGCAGCGTTGAGCTGGTATTCAAGATAGGCTTCCTTGGTCATTCCCGGCGGTATCTTCAGCTTTTCCCCCTGGAACTGATTCAGTATCCGCCCGACCGTCTGTTTTACTTCCAGCCCCAGGCTTTCGGCAAGGTTTGAATTTGGGTCAGCGTCCACGGCTAATACAGTACCCAGGTTATTCTTCAGCAAATACCGTATTACCAGGCTCGTTATAGAAGTCTTGCCCGTGCCTCCCTTGCCTGCTACCGCTATATTTATCGTCAATATTGTATCCTTATGAACCTCTCCCCCTTTATTTCCCCTTCAGGGCGAACCCTCAGGGTGACCCCCTCTCCGCGTGCGGAGAGGGGGTTAGAGGGTGAGGTTTCTAATCTACCTCGTGTAAGCCTTTGACCTTGCCGGTCTTAACGTCCACGTCCACCTTGCGGAACGCCGGGTCGGAGCCGGTCGCCGGCATTAGAGAGATGTCCCCTGCCATCGGACAGAGGAATTTAGCGCCGGAGTAGATAAGCACATCTCGGATAGGCAGCGTCCAGCCCTTGGGCACGCCCTTTAACGTTGGGTCATGCGTCAGCGATAGATGGGTCTTGACCATCATGGTCGCATACTCGTCATATTTCGGGTCAGCTTCGAAAGCCTTGGCTTTTTCCGTGGCTACGGCGCTCCAGGATACGCCGTCAGCGCCATAGACTACCTTGGCAACCTTTTCCACCCGCTGTCGCAGCTTCATCTCGTTGGGATAAAGGAATTTAAACTCATTCTTCTGTTTGCACGCTTCTTTAACGGCATCGGCGAGTTCCAGCGCGCCAGCGCCGCCGTTGGAATAGTGCGTGGATACGGCGCAGCGTGCTCCCGCGGCCTCGGCTGCCTTGCGAACAATAGCTACTTCTTCTTTAGTATCTGTGGGGAAACTGTTGACGCAGACCACCGGATTGATGCCCGCCGCTCTGATGATATTGATGTGGTGCACCAGGTTAGCGCATCCTTTTTCCACCAGTTCCGGTGCGGCTTTTTTGTAAGCATCAGGTATAGCTACCCCGGGGGTAACTTTAGGCCCGCCGCCGTGCATCTTGAGGGAGCGTACCGTGGCTACGAGTACCGACACATTCGGTTTAAGTCCGCTATAACGGCACTTGACGTTCCAGAATTTCTCAAAGCCGATATCTGAAGCGAAGCCGCTCTCCGTCACATGATAGTCGAACATCTTCAAGCCGATTCTATCGGCGATAATCGATGACTGGCCTACGGCGATATTGGCAAAAGGCCCCGCGTGAACGAAGCAGGGCTGGTATTCCGCCGTACAGCAAAGTGTTGGATTAATAGTATTGCGCATCCAGGCGGTCATGGCGCCGGCCACTTCCAGGTCGGTGGTGGTAATTGGCTTGCCTTTCTTATCGTAGGCTACTGTAATTTCACCGAGTCGCTTGCGCAGGTCGGCGAGGTCGGTGACGATAGATAGTGTTGCCATGAGTTCCGAGCTTACGGCGATGCCGAACTTGGTCTGCATCATGTAGCCGTCGGTACGCTGGCTGCCCATGCCGATGATGATGTTGCGCAGGCTCTGGGCACAGAAGTCCATAATCCACCCCATCTCCACCCGCAGCGGGTCGATATCCAGACGCCGCATGTGGCTTAATCTGGCCAGCTGCTCATCGTCGTAGTTACGCTCGTGCTGCATTCTGGCGGTAAGCGCTACCATCGCCAGGTTATGGGCGTTCATAATATCGTTGATGTCGCCGGTAAGACCCATAGAGAATTCGGTGTGGGGGATAAGGATGGCATTGCCGCCACCGGCGGCGGTGCCCTTCACGTTCATCGTCGGTCCGCCTGATGGTTGGCGGATACATCCGCCCACGTTTTCTTTCTGATAGCCAAGGCCCTCCAGCAAGCCCATCGTGGTTGTCGTCTTGCCTTCTCCGAGAGGTGTTGGCGTGACCGCTGTTACCTCGATATACTTGCCGTCAGGCTTGTTCTTCAGCCGGTCCATTACTTTCAGAAAGTCGATTTTCGCTACCTTTCCGTAGGCAAGTATCTCGTCCTTTTTCAAGCCCAGTTTTTTTTGCCACTCGTCCGGAGTCGGCATTTTTTCTTCGGCAGCTTCGGCTATCTGCCAGTCTGCCATCTTTGACACGTCGTAAGCCACTTCTTAATCCTCCTTGATATATTATATTTTGCTTGCCGTTTCTCTACTATTATTATATACGTAATTAGAAGAACTTGGAAAAAGGAAATATACCCTATCTGAATTTTCCCGGAATTGCTTCCGTTCATTCCTGATGCCGGTTATGTTTTTAACTCTTATGCCTTTCTAGTGCCGCTGACGCTTTTCTTGCCTTGCCTTAGGCTTTCGGATACGAGTGTATCATAGATGTTTTTTACCGCATCCATTGTCCGCGGGCTGGCGGTAAAAAGTGAGATGTTGGCAAGGTCGGCGTCGTTAATCGCAGCGTCGTAGTATATAAAACCGATTATTTCAATATCGGGTAAGTTGGATTTTATAAACTGCTCGTCGGCTTCGCTCCTGATTTTGTTGCCGACGGCGGCGATATTGTTCAGGCCGAGGTCCTGCGCCAGTTTATTAATGGTCTCGGCGGTCTCCAGACTGCGCCTTCCCGGTTCCACAACGATGATAAGTTTGTCCACGGCTTTAACGGTGCCTCTGGAAAGGTGTTCGATGCCGGCCTCCATATCCAGGATTACCACCTCGTCTCTTTGAAGTAATAGATGGCTGACCAGCGCCTGGAGGAGCGCCCCCTCCGGACAGTAACAGCCGGTCCCGCCCCTCTTTATCCGCCCCATGGACATTATCCTTATCCCGTCCATTTTTACGGAATATTTATCCGGCAGGTCGTCAACCTTGGGATTAAGTTTGAAAAAAGAGCCGGACGTGCCGGGGCGCACGCCCACGCGCTCTTCAATAAGGTCCTTCAGTTCGGATATCGGGGTTATTTTTTCCGGGTTGGGGAAACCCAGAGAAGCTGCCAGATTAGCATCGGGGTCGGCATCGATAGCGATTACGGAATAGCCGTTGGAGGCGAATGTT
>CAYGVP010000089.1:0-6361 GCA_964353385.1 uncultured Dehalococcoidaceae bacterium | reverse complement strand
CCGGTTGCATCCCCGGCAGGTGCTCTCCAGGCCGCGGATTGGCCATCCACATCATCATAGAAGAATTTGCTTTTTCGCGCAACGCGACAATCCCGCCCGTTAAGCTCAGAATCAATACCGCCCTCCCACCTTCCCGCATCCCTCTCCTCCCCTCCGACTTGCCCGGGATGGTGATCGTAGTCGAGAAGCGCGGATTGATGGCCGCCGAGACCTCGGCCGAATATTTTTCATAATCTTCACTTTGAACAAGCGGGCAGGTTTGGGTGATTTCCGGCGCTTTTGGCGGCTAGAACGGCCTTAAGGAGACATCTTGGCGCTCTCAAGCCGCTATTGACATCTTTTAATTCATGATCTATCCTTCTTATCGACTGTTGGACGGGATAATCTAAGTGAAAATGTGTTCGTGACCAGCACTGTCGAACACAAAATATTTATATTTTTTATTGGCAGTCAATTTCCCATATTGCTAGAAAAGATCCAGTAAGGGGAGGTTACATGGCGAAAAAGAGAGTGTTTACCAGTTTTGATTTTGATCACGACGAAGACCTGAAGAACTTGCTGATTGGCCAGTCGAAGCACCCCGATTCCCCATTTGATCTGTCTGATTGGTCAGTGAAGGAGCCTATGACAGGAGATTGGAAAGAAAAGGTTAGGACCCGAATTCGCAGCGTCGATGTCGTAGCGGTAATTTGCGGCGAACACACCGACACTACCGCCGGAGTATCCGCAGAGCTATCGATCGCACAAGAAGAAAGAACGCCCTATTTCTTGCTATGGGGGCGCGCAAACAAGACTTGCAGAAAGCCGAAGAGTGCGAAAGACAGTGATAAAATCTATAATTGGACGTGGGACAATCTCAAGGCCCTAATCGGCGGCTCCCGCTGACAGGGTACAAATTGGAGACTGCGTATGCGTCGTGCACTCTGTGTCGGAATTGATGAATATTCGACCGGATCTCTTCAAGGCTGCGTAAGCGATGCAGAACGAGTCGCTGAGGTGCTTGCCGCTAATTACGACGGATCTCCGAATTTCGATTGCCGTACATTATTAGCCCCAGTTGGGGGCCCACCGGATTTAATCACCAGAGCGAGCTTACGCGAATCAATCGAGAAGCTTTTTCGACACAAGGCCGATGTCGCCTTGCTCCATTTTTCCGGCCACGGCACGGTTAACAATCTGGATGGTTATCTCGTCACACAAGACGCTAAAAAATATGACGAGGGTGTCGGGATGGGTGAAATCCTAAAGTGGGCAAATGACTCGAAAGCCGATGAAGTCGTAATTCTATTAGACTGTTGTTTTTCAGGCGCGCTTGGCAACCCACCAGGAATCGACAATGCCAAGGCACTTCTCCGAGAGGGTATCTCCATACTCACCGCCAGTCGATCTGATCAGCCTTCTGTTGAAGCCGCCGGAGGTGGCCTATTTACCTCGCTTGTCGTAGATGCTTTTGAAGGTGGTGCCGCAGATGTCCTTGGTGCCGTTACAGCTCCTAGCTTATACTCCTATGTGGAGGCAGCACTAGGCGCGTGGGATCAACGCCCCCTGTTCAAATCGCACGTCTCTCGATTGGTTGCGCTTCGTCACTGCGCACCACCCATTGATTGTACAATTCTTCGCAGACTGCCCGATCTTTTTCCATTGCCTGCAGAGGATCTGCCACTTGATCCTTCTTATGAGCCTACGTCGCCGACCGCCAACCCGACTAAAACGGCAGTATTCCTTAATCTTCAGGCCTTAAGTCGCGTCTATCTTGTCGTTCCCGTCGGTGCTTCGCACATGTACGACGCCGCATTGCAATCGAAGGCTTGCCGATTGACGCCCACTGGCCGATACTATTGGCGATTAGCCACAAACAACCGTATATGAAAAACCCAGAGATGCTTGATGCCTGTGTAAGCAATTTAATTTCAATAACTTGTAGGCATATCCAGATTTGTATAAAAATGGGAAAATACCCCTCTTTTTTGGCCCAAAATGGGATAAAATTCTAAACAATAATCTATGTAAATTGCTTAAATTAAAGCAATTATGTTAGTTTAAGTAATTCCTATTAAGCGACTTGTCCCATACTAATAATTGATTATAAATGATTTAATTTCGAATAGCGCCAGACGACTCTTCCATTTTTCTTATATTCCGATAGAGCGTTTTTCGATCAACGCCCAGCTTATAGGCAGCCCTCGCCGCCCCTTCCTTGACGACAAGTCCCTTAAGATCCACAAGGCTGTAACCCTTGAGCTTGTTGACCTTTTCCCGCCGTCTTAGTCCGTGCCGCTCGAGCAACCTAAGGATCGTATCTTGAGAGCAGCCGAAAGCCCGCCCAATTTCTACCGACGTCTTCCCCTTTTCGCTATAGAGACGGGCGAGATCTTCTTTGCTCGGCACCGCACCCTTGAGCGGTCTCCCCCACTTCACTTCCAGCCCCAGCGCTTCCAGATATTTGATCCGGCCCATGAGAATTATTTCCGCCTTCCTTCGTCCTTCATCATGATGTGCTCTTCCATGAAAGTGTCTTTTTGAACTTGCCCGATGGTTTTCATCTTCCCCACCCAACCGTGATCCCCCTTTGCATTCCCGGCGGCATATTCTTGTTCAGCCAGGTGATTTGGTAGTCCCAGGACTTTATTTGATCCCAGGAATTCAGCTTGAAGAAGGTCGCTTCAAAATATGCTCGCTGTCCCGGTCCGATGTCGCCCAGATCTGCGGGGAAGCCGGAGGCCGTATCGATGATTGTTATTCTGTTGACGTCAGAGTACGCGCGGAATTGAATCATAGCGTTATATGCGGTGACGGGGCCGGTATTCTTGACATACCCCGTAAATTGCGGACATCCATACGAAGTCATTCGCTTTACCGGCTCGCCATCGAGGACCAAGACTGCGACTTCTTTGACCGTGACGGTAGTCGATTTGTTAACGGTCCCGTCCTTATTCCCGGCCGTAAGAGTGTAAGTCGTCGTCGTCGTAGGGCTTACACTACGGTCCCCCGAGGTCGAGATAGAGCCGATCCCCTGGTCAATCGAAACCGTGGTCGCGTTCGAGGTTGACCAATAGAGTGTCGTAGATTGACCCTTGTCAATAGTGGACGGAATGGCATAGAACGAAATGATTGTCGGAGGATTCTTGACCTCCGGCGTTGTAGGAGTGTTTTTGCAGGCCACGAAAGATAGGGCGATTACAGAAAACACCAGAATTTTTTTGATATTCATGTTCCCCCCTTTACCATCTGATAAAATTCATTCATGTCCTTCCCTAAGTCCAGGACCAGCTGACGCGGCGCGGGAAGTCCGGCGCAGACGAAGCGCCCCCGCCCTCCGGCGTCCTTCCCCGTGAGGCTATTTTTCGCCGTTATGGAGTCTCGCTTTAACCGGGAAGGTCGGCGATGGCCCGGCCTTCCTCGCCTCATTTCCGCGCCCCATGTTTCTTTAGCAGCTCGGCGACGTCCTTGTAGCCTTTTTCCACGGCCCAGCGCAGCGGCGTATTGTCCCAGGCGTCCTTTACGTTTACGTCCGCGCCCTTGGCGATCAACAGCTCGGCCACGTTTTTATAACCATAGCTTGCGGCCCAGTGTAGCGGTGTCCCCCCATCAGAGGCCTTGGCGTTCACGTCCGCACCCTTCGCAATCAGCAACTCGACCACGGCCAGTTTGTCCTCACGCTTGTATTCCAGAGGTCCGTAAGCGGCCTCGTGAAGCGGCGTCCAGTCACTATCTTTAGCCTTGACGTTAACGTCCGCGCCCTTGGCGATTAGCAGCTCGACCACGTCCTTATTGTCATTCCAAGCGGCCCCGTGCAGCGGCGTCTGGCCAGTAGCGTCCTTGGCGTTTACGTCCGCGCCCTTGGTGAGTAACAGCTCCGCCACGTCCTTGTGGCCACTCCAAGCGGCGGCGTGTAGCGACGTCCCGCCCGCGCCGTCCTTGGCGTTCACGTCTGCACCTTGGGCGAGTAACAACTCGACCACGTCCTTATGGCCTTTATGTGCGGCCAAAGGCAGCGGCGTCCCGCCATCTTTGCCCTTGGCGTTTACGTCCGCACCTTGGGCGAGTAACAACTCGACCATGTTCAGTTTGCCCTCATGAGCGGCCTCGTGAAGAGGCGTCCGGCCCGCGCCGCTTTCTTCGTCCAACCGTCGGCGGGCGTTTACGTCCGCGCCATTGGCGATTAGCAACTCGGCCATGTCCTTATGGCCTTTACTTGCAGCGGCGTGTAGTGGCGTCCGACCCGCGCCGTCCTTGGCGTTTACGTCCGCGCCCTTGGCAATTAGCAACTCGACCATGTCCTTACGACCTTTACTTGCCGCGGCCCAGTGCAGCGGCGTTTGGCCCTTTTTGTTCTTGACGTTTACGTCTGCACCTTGGGCGATTAGCAGCTCGGCTGTGTCCTTATGGCCTTTACTCGCGGCCCAGTGTAGTGGCTGACCCACTTTGGCTTCGCTCATGTCTTGCCCTTCGTCCAGGACCAGCTGCCGCGGCGCGGGAAGCCCGGCGCGGGCCTTCCTCTGAGTCTTACGAATTGACCTTTTTGTCGTCGCCTGACTTTGTTCCATCCGAAAAGAATAGAGTCAACTGGAAAATAGCAAGAAACCCAATCATCGAGGATTTAAGGTTAAAATCGTCAGCGCGCGCTTCCCCATGTGCGACAGAATGTCTTCCCGTATCTGGAGCTGTGCCTGGAGTGAAATGAGCAAAGTACACTTCGTTCAAATAATCATTGAATTTGCGAGGGAGAAGCAATGATTTCTGGGTTCTCTTTTCTTGATGATGCTGAGTAACTGTTTTGGATAGATTTTCTGGAGTAGGCTTACTTTCGTATCGTTCCGTTCTATGAAAGGTCCGCATTAATCCTTCTATCCGCGGATAGAGGATCGATGCGCAACTGATATAGTCGCCTGCAAGATACCTCTCGACTGCCTGGTCAAGCAAAACAGCGTGCTCAGTGAAATAGGGGCTTGACCTATCTATAGGATTGTTCTCTTTGAGCAACCGGTTGACATTATCGGCAATCTCTGGAATGAATTCATCAATATTCCAATTATTTTCGGCATGAGAGATTATCTTTTTAATAACTGAGTCTCCGAGATATGCAAAAGGAAACCATCTTTGTTGAAATAGAGTCGTCCATGTCAGATCAGATATCTTGAATCTGTTCATAAAGAGCAGATATGCATAAAGACCACCTATGAGCTCTTCAACATCATACTCACGAAGTTTAACGAGGTCTTCTCTAAGGGGAGCAAAATCGTAAAAAAAGCCTCGTCTCCAACCGGCAGAAAAAACATATGCTATGGCGACATCTCTTGGGATATCAATTCCTTCAAACTTGACCTTCCCTATATCCAAGATTTTTTCGGCCGAAATTGGATCGCCTTTTTTACAGCCTCCTTTTATTCGTGCGCTTGCTATTGGCCTTACTTCATTGTTAAGGTAGATAGTCGCTGTTTTATCGCGTCGAACTAATGCCAATAGCGAATTAACCATCGAGGGAAGGATCGGAACTTCAGAAGGAATTAAGGAAATGAGCTCTTGTGGGAATCCTTCTAGCCTAGTGATTAGATTATTTCCATCTTCTGACGAAAAGAATCCCCGTAACGAAACGAACATTTTTTCGCCTGCACGGCCAGAATTCTCAGCATAACCCGCAGGTAGTTGCATTAAATTAATCTCTTTTGGCATTTTTACACGTTTATCTTCATCGCATAATTCTAAAACAGATAGTCATATAAAGCAAAGTTCGTTTCTTCGATCGAATTGAGAATATTTCCGAGCTTTAGGCGTCTATATATGCGAGGCGTAATTCCCCCTTTCTTGCGGTCTTTTCTAGACTGGGGAGGCAAGCGGAAACCCGGCCTCCGCCCGCCTCAATTATTTCCCCCTTTCTCTTAGGGTATAAGGATTTGGTTTTCTGTGTTGCACGACTTTCCCCGCATTCAGCTCGGAATCGCTGCCTCCCTTCACGAAAAAATGATAGTCCCGACCTCGGGTCGAAGTCAAGAACAAGAAAATTGTCGTGAGATGGGCCCGCCGGCGACATCTTCGTTGCGGACGACCGGAAACGGGACTTTTCCTGGCAATCCGCTCCAGGCCCACTTCGGGGTCAGCGCTGCGAAAAAATTTGATCTTGTGGTCCTCTTTCCTTCGGGGATCGAGGTTGCCCTGAAGGACGTGGCCACCGGGCAGGCCTTTAGAGTCGTAGAGCCGGCGAAGTAAGCCCTTTTTCCCGATCAATATCCCCGTCCAAGCTGGCCGACTTGACATCTCTTCTCTCCTCGCATAAAAGAGAGGATTGCGGCTCAACGGCAAGATCCTTATGACTTCTGACAACACTCGGAGGAATCCGGGCACGCCCCTCCGGCAAATCATC
>CAYGVP010000088.1:0-6401 GCA_964353385.1 uncultured Dehalococcoidaceae bacterium | reverse complement strand
TTCTCGATTATATCGGGACGTGGGTTCGAATCCCACCCTCTCCGCCAACATTCAAAGATAGGAGGATAAAATGGCTGAATTCAAATTCTCAGACAATGCAGTATTCCTTCTTGGACGACAAATTTACACGCCATTACGTGCAATTGTAGAGCTTTGTGCCAACTCTTATGATGCAGATGCTGAAAGGGTAGACATTATTTATGACCCCAATACATCAGTCGTTAAAATAATTGATGACGGTAATGGAATGGATGAAAATGGTTTAAAAGCTATACGGGACTTATGTGCTTCACCAAAAATAGATGAAAATGGGAATATTAAAGAATCTCCGAATAAAAAAAGGAGATACTTAGGTTGTTTTGGTATAGGTATATCCTCATTTCTCACTGTAGGAACAAAACTAACAATTTTATCACGAAAAGAAGGCAGTAAGGGTGTTATTATTGTTCTAGAATGTAAGAATCAAAAAGTTAAAATTAGTGATCCTCAAGAATGGCAATACAGTTTTAACCATGGAAAAACACACGGCACTATCTTACAAATAGAGAATGTATCACAAAAACTTCAAAATGTGCTTACCATTGATAAATTAACGCCTAAGTTAGCTATCTTGCCCTTGGCTAATGATTATAAAATATTTTTTGGTCTTGAAAACATTTTAGAGAAAAAAGAAAACTATGAAGACCACGCAAAGTATGAAATCACGACGATAAATATACCCGTTGAAGGACTCAATGTAAGGTTGAAGGGAAAAATATATATACGAAAACCTGAAGGAGGATATTTCCCAACAATAAACCGTGAGGATAGGGGGATTTATATTAGGGTTCATGGCCGAATAATAGAAAAAGATATTCTAACTGAATTCCAAAATGAATTGGAAAATTTCAGATCGTTGTATGCGAGACTACGTGGAATTATTGATGGTGACATATTTGCAAAAGATTTACTAGCCACACGAGCTGATTTTGCTTTTGGGGAAACATACCTCCCACAGATAGTACAAAAACTCAAACCCATGGTTCAAGAAGCTATTAACAACTATATGGAAGGTAGAGCTACAATAATAGAGAAAGAAAAGGCTTTAAAAAGGCAAGAGCGAGTTGTTGAAGCGCAGACTAAATTGGAAAATATTAATCTTAACTGCGAAAAGTTAGGAATGAAATTCAAGTTCGCTCCACAGAATGAAACTGAAACAATAATCCTAGCTAGTCAATGCGTACAAAAAGACCTTCTAGACTTTAACATAATTACTCAAAAATATAATGATGAGTTCGATTGGGTAGTCATGTGGGACAAGACTAAACATGAACGTGCAAATTATTTGGTGAATTTGGAAGTTGAGCATCTCTTGGAAAACTTCTTCAAACATGGGCATAATCTAAGTGAAATATTTGATATTTTGTGTTGGGATTATCATGAAAGTGCTATAAACCGGGAAATCGCCAAATATAAGGCGGAAAGGAAGAATGTAACAGCTTTAGAGTTAATTCAACCGGACCCGTCTAGGTACTCAAAAACTAAGCATCAAAAAGAGATACTCTATAAAATTATCTCTCCAGATTCACCTGATAATAAAGAGGTATCTCACCATATTCGTGTTTATTGTTTACGACAGATTATTGATGATGCAGCGAAAAATATCATAAAATAAGTGAACGATTTTACACCGCGGAGAGGTGCTGGAGTGGCCTATCAGGCACGCCTGGAGAGCGTGTGTAGCCGCAAGGTTACCGTGGGTTCGAATCCCACCCTCTCCGTTTACCCTGAGCGAACGTAGTGCATCGAAGGGCTTACCCTGAATCATACAACCGATTGATTGTGAAACAAGAATGGTTTTTCTACATTGTTCGATGTAGAGATGGCTCGCTTTATTCCGGCATTACTAATGATATTGAGCATCGCATAAAAGAGCACAACCAAGGAGACGGGGCTAAATATACTTTTAGTCGCAGGCCTGTAAAGCTAGTATATAGCGAGAAACACGATAATATTTCTGAAGTAAGAAAAAGAGAATCGCAAGTCAAAAGCTGGACGAGAACAAAAAAGGAGCGATTAATCGTGGGTTTTCCTCGACTTCGCTCGGAATAAATTCTTCGACTTCGCTCGGAATAAACGAATCCCACCCTCTCCGCCATTTGAGTAGTTAGTAGTTAGTAGTTGGTAGTTCGGGGAGAACCCTATGTACAAAATGCTCTTCCTGACTTAATTCATTTCGTTTCCTTTGAATTGTTTCTTTGTCATCATAGTTGCCCTGTGCTAGAATTAAAACTGCCTTGAGTACAGATATTAAATACTGGGTGGGGTTCAACAATATTCCCGGCATCGGGCGGGTAAGATTCGGCCAACTTGAGAGTCATTTCAGGAGCCTGGAACTTGCCTGGAAGGCTCCCTTGGGCGAGATGAAAAGGGCCGGACTGGACTCCCCTGCCCTGCGTGCCATCGAGCAGTGGCGGGACAAGATAGACCCCGATATCGAGATGGAGAAGCTGGCGCGCTATAAGGTCAAGGTCCTCACCTGCAACGATAAGGATTACCCGAAACGTTTGAAAGAGATATACGACTATCCCCCAGTAATTTATACCAAAGGCTTATTGCTGCCGGAGGACGATTGGTGCCTGGCAGTAGTGGGGACAAGGCGGGCGACAGTTTACGGCAAGCAGGTTACCGAGGAGATAGTATCAGACCTTGCCAGGAGCAAAATAACCATCGTCAGCGGGCTGGCGAAGGGTATCGATACCATCGCTCATAGAAGCGCCCTGGAAGCCGGCGGCAGGAGCCTGGCAGTGTTCGCCAGCGGGCTGGATATCGTTTATCCGGCGGAGAATGAGAAACTGGCGCGGGATATCATGGAACACGGCGCTATATTGAGTGAATATCCTCTGGGAACGAAGCCGCGAGCCGAAAATTTCCCCCGCCGCAACCGGATTCTCTCCGGACTAAGCATAGGGGTACTGGTTACTGAAGCAGATGAAGACAGCGGCGCGATGATTACCGCCCGCGATGCCCTGGAACAGGACCGCGAGGTCTTCGCTATCCCCGGTAGCATATTATCTCCTGCCAGTCGCGGGACGAACCGCATTATTCAGATGGGTGAAGCCAAACTCGTCCGCACCCATACGGATATCCTTGAAGAGCTGAACCTGACCACGGTAGCGAGGCAGATTGAAATGCGTGAAATATTGCCAGAAACAGAAACCGAGTCTCTACTTATCAGCCAGCTTAGCGCGGAACCATCACATATCGATGAGGTATGCAACAAGAGCGGTCTGCCGGCGGCGACGGTCAGCAGCACCCTGGCGATGATGGAACTCAAGGGACTGGTGAAACAGGTAGGAACAATGAATTATGTATTATCACGGGAAATGCGGCAGGAATATAGAGTGAGAGTTGATTGAAAAATATGAGGAATGAACTTGTAATCGTAGAATCGCCGGCGAAGTCTAAAACACTCGGGAAAATCCTCGGCAAAGGGTATAGCATCAAGGCTTCGCTCGGCCATGTGAGGGACCTGCCCAAGGGCCAGATGGGCGTAGATATAGAGCATGGTTTTAAGCCTACTTACGTGGTGCCTAAAGCCAAGACAAAGCTGGTCAATGAGCTCAAGCAAGCGGCCAAAGACGCAACTACCATCTACCTGGCTACCGACCCCGACCGTGAGGGGGAAGCAATAGCCTGGCACCTCGCCGAAGTTACCGGCGGTGGAAATAAGTCTTACCAGCGCGTGGTCTTCCGTGAGATTACGGAGGAAGCCGTTAAAGAAGCCTTCCAGAATCCCCGCGCCATCGATATGCAGCTGGTGGACGCTCAACAAGCGCGGCGTATCCTCGATAGACTGGTCGGGTATAATATCAGTCCCCTGCTGTGGAAAAAGGTGAGGAAGCGCCTTTCCGCCGGCAGGGTACAATCCGTAGCCGTGAAGATAATCGTCGACCGGGAGCGGGAAATACAGGCTTTTAAGCAGGCGGAATACTGGGTAATCGAAGTAGAGCTTAGCAAAAAGGGAGCAAAGCCAACGTTCCGAGCTACGCTGATAGGCTTAATAGACGGAAAGAAACTCGATATTCACACGGCACAGGAAGCCGATGCTATAAAAAGCGCGCTGGAGAAAGCCTCTTATGACGTATTGAAGGTAGCCACCAAAAAAGTGACGCGGCAACCGGCGCCTCCATTTACCACCAGCACTTTACAGCAGGAAGCCTGGCGTAAATTACGCTTTAGCGCCAAGCAGACGATGGCGATAGCCCAGCAGCTTTATGAAGGTCTGCCCATAGGCGAGGAAGGGAATGTGGGCTTAATTACCTATATGCGCACCGACTCCACGCATGTGGCGCAGTCGGCGATAGCGGAAACTATCGCTTATATCCGCGACACTCACGGCGAGAAATACTTACCACCACGACCCCGTGTCTTCACTACCCGCGCCAGAGGGGCGCAGGAAGCTCATGAGGCAATCCGCCCTACCCATACAAGGCGCGAGCCGACGACTATTAAAAAGTATCTTAACACCACACAGTTCCGTCTCTACGATTTAATCTGGAAACGGATGGTCGCCAGCCAAATGGCGGCAGCACTGTTCGATAATACAACGGTAGACATAGAAGCTACAAACGGCAGGGATTATCTTTTAAGGACAGCGGCATCCGTCAATACTTTCCCCGGCTTTATCACCCTTTACAGTGAAGGCAGAGACGAAGCGGAAGAAGAGGGGAAAATAACGCTACCGCCACTAACGAAGAATGACAAACTCGATTTTATAAAAGTGTTCCCGGAGCAGCGTTTCACCCAGCCACCGCCGAGATATACCGAAGCGACGCTGGTCAAGACGCTGGAGCAGTACGGCATCGGGCGACCGAGCACCTACGCGCCGACGATTTCCACGATTCAGGAGCGCGGTTACGTTGAAAAGGCAAAGGGAATTTTTCAGGCTACCGAGCTTGGAATTGCTACTAACGACTTACTCGTTCAGCATTTTCCGGACATCATCAACATAAAGTTCACTGCCGACATGGAAAATGAGCTCGACGATATAGCCAGCAATGAGCGTAAATGGCCGAGCGTTATCCAGGACTTTTACACGCCTTTCGAGAAAGACTATGAAAAAGCAGTCCAGACAGCGGAGAAGGTAAAGCTGGCGGACGAACCTACCGGCGATATGTGCCCCAAGTGCGGCAAACCACTGATAATCAAGACAGGGCGCTTCGGGAAGTTTGTTGCCTGCAGCGGCTACCCGCAGTGTAAATACACGCAGTCGTTCCAGGTTAAGGTGGGGGCAAAGTGCCCGCAGTGCGGCAAGGACCTGATACAGAGGATAAGCAAGAAGAGGCGTACCTTCTACGGATGCACCGGCTATCCTGAATGCAAGTTTCTTACCAACTTCAAACCTCTGCCGCAGCCCTGCCCGCAATGCCAGAGCCTGTTGACCCAGCACGGCAAACAGGCATGGTGCGTGAAGTGCGAATACAAGGGGAAGGCGGAGGAGGGGGAAAAGAAGGAAACTGTAAAGGCATAATTTTTTACGGGAAACGACTCGAAGCTAATTAGCTTTAGTTAGTCGTTTTTAGAGTTATGTAAAATGGGGAAATGGGTAAAAACATGTTATCTAAAAAAGAATGGGAATATCTAGATAGAAAACTAGATGATAACCAAAAAATCGTCTTGAATTCTTTGGCAGAAATTCATGAAAAAAATCCTCAAAACCCATGGGCAAGTATTAATACTCTTGGAGCAAAAATTGGCGGAGTAACTGGAACAACAGAGGCGAATATTGCTGTAATTGAATTAAGAGACATGGGATTAGTTGGATATTCAAACAGTATGAAAGGATATACAGCTATATCAGATAAAGGGCTTGACTACGTAAAGTTTAAAAAAATCAGTGACAGTGGCTTACCATTTTTCAAACAAACATATTTTTGGTTCATTGTAATTACCGTATGCTTTTTAGCATTGGTGATTGCGATTCTAACTCGGGAATATTTGTGGTTAATTACTTCTATTCTTGGACCAATTATTTCATATATATTCAATCTTATTTTCAAAAACCCAAACAATGGCAAAGGCAATTAGAGAATTATATGCAGGAAGTATTTTGTCGTTATATTGCCTACTTAGAGGCAGAGAGGAACGTATCCCCTTATACAGTACGCAACTATACCAATGACCTGATGGAGTTCTTCAGGTTTGTGAGCGAAAGCGGCATCGATACGCTGAAGAAGGTTAACAAACAAACGCTGCGGAGTTACCTCGCGAAGCTCATGGAACAAAAATACGCTAAGAGCAGCATCGCCAGGAAGCTATCAGCGATAAGGTCATTCTACCGCTACCTGATGCGGGAAGAACTAGTCGCGGCAAGTCCGGCGGCGACGACAGTCTCTCCAAAATTAGATAAACGTTTACCG
>CAYGVP010000087.1:0-6407 GCA_964353385.1 uncultured Dehalococcoidaceae bacterium | reverse complement strand
CGGAAGAAGTACAACATTCCGCAGGTTATTAATATTGAAGAGGTTATTATGATATAAAAGGCGGTATGCTCTCCTTGTTCTATACTACCTGGCATAAAAATGTTCATACCGTAAATACTTGATATAATAATAAAAGGAAGAGTAATAGTCGCTAGGATATTCAAAACACGTAAAATCCTGTTAACCCGGTCTGTACCCAGCCGGAAGTCGGTATCGCTGAAAACCTCAATTATTTCTTTGCATTCATCCAGCGTGGAGCAAATTTTGTTTGTATGGTCCATGAGGTCGTTATAGTAGGCGGTAACATCCGTCTTGCTGAAACGTTTAAGCTTATTTTCCATTTCTACAAAAATTTCACGTGTAGGGAACATTACGGCGCGCTGGGTAATAATGTCACGCCGCAGCACGCTTATTTCCCTTGCGGCTTCTATTTCCTCGTCGAAGACGGCATCTTCCACGCCTTCCATCAGGCTAAGGATTTTATCCAGGACGGGGAAATAGGAGTCTATTGCCCGGTCGAGGATACGGTAAAGTAAAAAGCCGGAGCCGGAACTCATATATTCTTTGCGGGATTCCTCATTTGCCATGCAGTCGCGGAAAAGAGCTACGATAGTTTTTAGTTCGCCGGTATGAACTGTAATCAGGTAGTTTTCACCGATGAATGCCGACCATTGTCGTTTGCTGCTGACGCGGGTAGCT
Source organism: uncultured Dehalococcoidaceae bacterium (assembly GCA_964353385.1). Classification (GTDB taxonomy): domain Bacteria; phylum Chloroflexota; class Dehalococcoidia; order Dehalococcoidales; family RBG-16-60-22; genus RBG-13-51-18. The sequence continues at coordinate 5,708 of CAYGVP010000087.1, read as the reverse complement.
TTGTCATAGATAGGGTAATGGAAAACGAAGAAGAGGTAGCCGGGGTAGACATCTATCTTGGGAATCTGCTTGCGGCTAATGCAGTCGTCTAAAGCCAGTGGATGGAAATGATAAGTATCAGCCAGCCATTCTATTTCCCGCGTGGTCGCTGCTTCTATGTTTACCCAGGTCAAATCACCCCAAGTAATTGTCTCAATATTTAGCGGCTCTTCGGGTAATTGTATCTTAGAATCCTCTTTTTTCTTTTCAACATCTTTATGCGCACTAAACATCTTTGACATTGTCTTGACCTCTTAAGTCTAGCTATTTAGATATTTTAACATAAAAGATGTAAAAAGGGATACGTTTTTTATACAAAATTGTTTGCTTATTGAATAATAGGGGGAGGTATAAAAAAATAGGGCATATCGGATGAAGATATGCCCCTTCGTTTTAATTATAAAGGAGTGTTGGCTGTTCTTACTTTCGCTCAATAATAATTGCCATGCCCTGTCCGCCGCCGATACAGAGAGTCGCCAACCCGAATTGAAGGTTGCGCCGCTTCATCTCATTCATCAATGTAACGATAATTCTGGCGCCGGTGCAGCCGATTGGATGCCCTAATGAAATGCCGCCGCCATGCAGGTTGGTTTTGCTCATATCGAGATTTAGCTCACGAATACAACTAATAGATTGTGACGCAAAGGCTTCATTCAGCTCGATGTAATCGATGTCTTTTAAGGTTAGACCGGCTAGCTTAAGGGCTTTTCTGGTAGCCGGTACAACGCCGAGTCCCATATAAGCGGGGTCGACGCCGCCGGTTGCGTAAGAGCGGATAGAGACGATCGGCTTAACGCCCAGTTCCTTCGCTTTCTTAGCGGACATGACCACGAGGGCCGCGCCGGCATCGGTGATGGCTGAAGCGTTGCCGGCGGTCACACCACCATCCGCTTTGAACACGGCAGGCAGCTTGCCCAGGAGTTCCATGGACGTTTCTCGCGGGTGCTCATCCACATCAAAGGATTTCGTCTCTCGTTTGACTTTGATTTCTACGGGGACGATTTCATCTTTGAAAATGCCGTTTTTAATAGCCGCTATGGCGCGGTTGTTGCTTTCCAGGGCGAACGCATCTTGCTCTTGGCGTGAGATACCGTATTTTATCGCGATATTTTCTGAAGTCATGCCCATATGGTAATTGTAAAAGATTTCCCAGAGCCCATCTTGAACCATACCATCAACAATCTCGGCGTTAAACATTCGGGCACCCCAGCGGGCTTTGGGAAGATAATAGGGCGCGGCACTCATGTTTTCTATCCCACCGGCGATAACAACCTCGGCGTCGCCGGCTTTGATGGACTGGGCGGCTAAAGCGACCGCTTTCATGCCGGAGGCGCAGATTTTATTAACGGTAAAAGCATTTACTTCCTTGGGTACACCGGCATAGATAGCTGCCTGGCGGGCGGTATTTTGTCCCTGTCCTGCCTGGATAACATTTCCCATAATAACTTCATCCACCTGGACTCCCTGGAGAGAACTATCCCAGTTAGAGTATTTTTTCTCCAGTTCGATTTGGCCCTCGTTCTTGAGCGATTCGGGGGCAAAGCTGGCGTCTCCCTTCGGTTTCAGTCCGGCTTTTTTCAGGGCGCCCTGGATAACAATGCTCCCCAGCTTTACGGCCGGTACATCCTGTAATGCTCCTCCGAAGTTGCCAATCGCCGTCCTAACACCACTAACAATTACAGCCTCACTCATAGTTTCTCCTTTTTCGTTTGAATCTTGGCAATCAGGGTGCTATTTGTAATAGAACGCTATCGCCCCTAGAAAGTGAATAGCCCGGCGCCGCCGCTGATTTCAATAGCTTCACCGGTAATATAACTGGAATCCTCGGAAGCCAGGAAGACAACCATATGGCTAAGCTCTTCTGGAGTGCCTGGCCGCCTTATAGCTGTGGTCTTAATGATGCGTTCTTGAATTTCGGGAGCCACTTCATGGTAGGCTCCCGCATCCATAAGGCCCACAACAAGAGCATTACAAGTTACACCTTTACGCGCTGATTCCAGAGCGACTGTCTTGGTTAAACCAATAAGTCCGGCTTTGGTAGTAGCATAGCTGCACTGTCCAGCCCCGCCCATTGTACCGGCAATAGAAGAAATATTGATAATACGCCCCCAGCCGCGCTCCATCATGCCCGGCAGGCAGGTTTTGATGGTATTAAAAGGGCCAGTCAAGTTAACGGCTAAATCTCCTGCCCAGTCCTGAAGTTTTGTTTTTGCAATGGTGGCGGCGCGTACGATGCCCGTTGCGGCGTTGTTAACCAGCACATCAATGGGACCAAGTGTCTTTTCTACTTCTTGGATGCCTTTCTCCACCTCATCTAAATTAGACACGTCCATCTTAACCGCCATTGCTTGTTTTCCCATTTTCTTTATTTTATCCACAATAGACTTTGCCTTTTCCATTTGAGTATGGGCAGCTACGGCTACTTTAAAACCAGCGGCTGCCAGAGATAGACAATGCACCCCTCCTAACCCCCCCGAACCACCTGTAACTAGGGCTACTTTTTCTTTAATATCCATTGTTGCCCTCCATTATCTTAATGACCGCAGATATTTTATCTGCCTGAACATCGTGTCAAGATAGGGTAATTCTGCTTGAATTTTAGCACAAGACTGCCATTGCGTCAAAGCAAATTAACTATTTCATTTTATAATGATATATATGTTATATTGATAACATAACAAAACTTTGTTATAATGCTAGATGTCGTATTAATTTTATCATAAGGAGGGCATTGTTTATGCGAATACGAAACACAGGTAAAATACTAAGCGCACTATTGGTACTGGTAGTTCTGGTATGCTTGCTGCCAATATTTGCCGGTTGTGGCAGTAGTGATGTTGCTCCATTGGCGGCCAAAACCAGACTAAAGGTCGGCACGACGACCAGCCTTTATGATACTGGTCTATGGGGTTACTTGGAGCCGATGTTTGAAGAAAAATACGGCGTTGAGGTTGATATACTATCGCTCGGCAGTGGCGCTACTCTTGAATATGCCAAACGGGGAGATTTAGACGTTATCGCTATACACGATAAGCCCAATGAGCTAAAGTTCGTCTCCGATAATTATGGTATTGAGCGAGTCCCTTTCGCCTATAACTACTTCCTTATCATCGGTCCGGCTTCCGACCCGGCTGGCATTAAGGGCATGAGCCCGACCGATGCCTTTAAGAAATTAATGACCACCGGCAGTGGCACTTTTATCTCCCGCGGCGATAATTCGGGAACGCATTCCAAAGAGAAGGCAATCTGGAAGGATGCCGGTTATGACTATGCTAAAGATGTGCAAAAAGCCGGAGCATGGTATATCGAGGCTGGCGCCGGGATGGGGGCAACCCTGAACATGGCTAATGAAAAACAGGCTTATACGCTAACCGATATGGGGACCTATGTGGCCTATGCGAGCAAGCTGAACCTGGTACCGATCGTGGATAAAGGCGCGATACTGCTCAATGTCTACTCCGTCATCGCATGCAATCCGGAAAAGGTAACAACATTGAAGAACCTGACAATGGCGGAAAACATGATAGCCTTCCTCACCTCCCTGGAGATACAGGAACTCATCGGTAAATACGGCGTGGAAGAGTACGGCATACAGCTTTTCACCCCGTGCTTCGGAGCAGAGCCGCAACAATAAAAGCCTTCAATGAGCGTTATTTCCCGTGTGTCCCTCTTCTCGTAACCGGGAGGAGGGACATATAGGAAGAAGTGGTTTTATCACAACTACTTATTGATTAAGTTGCTGTCAATTCTAGTTTATATGGCATAAGAAATGCCGTAGAATTTAGTTTTTGTTTACTACAGGAGAAAAGTCTGTTGGCTGAAATCTGGAACGGCCTGGTTAAAGCGTTTGAACTCATCTTTACGTTCGACCCGGAGGTTATGTCCATTGCCGGGCTTTCTCTGCGGATTGCCTTAACCTCGGTTATCATCGGTTCGATTATTGCTCTGCCGCTTGCCAGCCTGATACATTTCCATAATTTCCGCGGCAAAAGGGTTTTAATAAGCCTTATCCAGACCTTCTATAGCATTCCCACTGTTACCGTAGGGCTGTTTGTCTTTGTCCTTTTCTCCCACTCCGGGCCGCTGGGCGGACTCGACCTGATTTTTACACCGACGGTGATGGTGATAGGGCAGATAATCCTGGTCATGCCGATACTGCTGGGCATGACCATTTCCGCGCTTAGCGGCGTAGATAAATATATCATCGATACCGCCCGTTCTATGGGTGCCAGCAGCTGGCAGATAATGCTGGCTATCATCAAGGAAGCCAGGTTCGCCGTCATGTCGGCGGTGATTCTTGGCTTCGGGCGGGCTATTTCGGAGGTGGGGCTTGCCCTGATGGTCGGCGGCAACATCAAGGGATTTACCCGGGTGCTTACTACTGCTATTTCACTGGAAACCTCAAAAGGCGACTGGGAACTTTCCATGGCACTCGGCATCATTTTAATTTTCATTGCGCTGGTGATTAATATCTTAATGAACAGGATACAGCAGAGGCGATAATGGCATTTATAGAAACCGTTAATCTGGGGCAAAAGCGGGAGGGAAGGGATATCCTTAAAAACGTTAATCTGAAGGTGGAACGTGGGGAAATCCATGCCCTAATCGGCCCCACGGGCGCTGGCAAGACTACGCTTTTACGCTTGGTTGACATGCTGGATAAACCGGCTGCCGGAAAGATACTCATCGACGGGGTTGACGCAACATCGACCGAAAAAACAAGGCTGGAAACACGCCGTCGGATGGCTTTCGTACTGCAAAAACCGGTCGTCTTTAATTTAAGTGTATATGATAACGTGGCATACGGTCTGAAATGGCGCGGTGTGAAAAGAAGCCAGATTCGCGAAAAAATAAGCGGTATTTTGGAAACCGTGGAGTTGACTAAATATAGCAAGAGAAACGCTAGGACACTTTCCGGTGGTGAGATGCAGCGTGTGGCCATTGCCCGGGCGATAGCTACCAAACCAGAAGTATTACTTCTGGATGAACCTACTGCTAATCTGGACCCGGTTTCTTCATCGAAGATTGAAGATTTAATAACTGGTATTATCAAGCAGAATGCCATTACGGTAATAATAGCGACCCATGATATGGAACAAGGCCAGCGCCTGGCTGATAAAATGAGCGTACTTGTTGATGGAGAAATTGTACAAACTGGCAACGCCCGCGAGATATTTACTTCGCCCAAAAATCGCCAGGTTGCCGAATTCGTGGGCATGGAAAACATCATCGACGGCGTGGTCATCTCCAACGAAGGCAACATGGCCAGAATCGATGTCCATGGCAAAGTAATTGAAGCGATAACCAACTATGATGTCGGGCAAACTGTATCTGTATGCATACGCCCGGAGGACGTTACCGTAGCTCTCGAAAGAGTATCCAGTAGTGCTCGGAATTCGCTGGAAGGCAAAATCAGCTGGACGGCATTCAGTGGACCGTTTTGCCGTGTGGAGATAGACTGCGGATTTCCCCTAATAGCTCTGGTTACCAAAAGGTCGGCTGAAGAGATGGGATTGAAAAGAGGCACGCAGGTCTACGGAAACGTTAAAGCAGTGAGCATTCATATCCTCAGTCGACATTGACATTCAGCTTCAATAAATGCTATATTTTTTCTTGCTGGTAGCGTAGCTCAGTGGTAGAGCAGGGGACTCATAAGCCCTTGGTCGGCG
>CAYGVP010000086.1:0-6411 GCA_964353385.1 uncultured Dehalococcoidaceae bacterium | reverse complement strand
CTCCTTTAGTTCCCCCTCTCCGTGCACGGAGAGGGGGAGGGTTAAGAAAATCCCCCTTAATCCCTCCTTTCTTTTTTTGTCATTCTGAGGGAGCACATTCACTTTGTTCAGTGTAAACGCAGCGACCGTGAGAATCTCTATCATTGGCTTCAATTGGACTGTGAGATTGCCACGTGGAGTTTATCCTAAGCGAAGCGCGAGGGCTCGCAATGACAGTAAAAAACTGTGACTTTTATTACGGAATATTATGCTACAATACTATAAAATAAAGACATAAAATTTAAAGAGGTGAAATATGCAAATCAGCGCGCGCAACGTATTAAAGGGCAAGGTAAAGAAGGTAACGCTGGGAGCAGTTAACTCGGAAATTATTATTGAGGTGGCGGGCGGGGTGGAAATGGTATCTATAATTACAAAGTCGTCCGCGGAAAGATTGGGACTTAAGCCCGGCAAGGAAGTTTACGCTATCGTTAAAGCTTCCAACGTCATGATAGGGGTAGACTAAACACGCTATTGTTCGATAGGCTCAATGCGGGCAGGCTAGCATTCAGGTAGCTACCCCCAAGAAAATTAAAGCTAACCCTGTTGTCGTTATTTCAAAGGGCAGGTAGAATTTAAGAGAATAGAAATAACCGGGAGGCCGGGCGTTGACGGAAAACTATTTGCTTTTCGCCATTTTTATGCTGTTTAACCTGTGGGCGGTCATCGCTTTCTGCGTCTACATCGTCAAACCGCTGCAAACGCGCTGGGCGATTGTTCAAGCCCGGAAAATAGTGGCGGCGGGCAAAGCGAAGAGCGACTGGCAATTCCGCAACGTCTACCGCATGCTGGCGACCTCCAGGAACGACCTCGAAGCCAGCAAACTCTGGCAGATTCTCGATAGGATGAGATAAAACCGAAGGTACATAGCCACCTCTATAAAAGAGTGGACGGCGCAAACTCCAGGACTGTATTTATACATTAAAAAATTCTGGCAAGGCGCCGTTCTCTCTTTTTAATTGTCCTTTTCCCGCTTAAATGGCGACAGTTCCTAGAACTCCTGTGCTATAATAAAACCGTGCCAGATTTCAAAATTGTATCCGATTTCAAGATGACCGGCGACCAGCCGCAGGCGGTGGTAAAGCTGGCGGAGGGGCTGTCGAAGGGCTTTAAAGCCCAGACGCTTTTGGGCGTCACCGGCAGCGGTAAGACCTTCACCATGGCGAACGTCATCAAGAAGGTGCAAAGACCTACGCTGGTCATCTGCCATAACAAGACGCTCGCGGCGCAGCTTGCCAGCGAGTTCAAGGAATTCTTCCCGGAGAACGCGGTAGAGTACTTCGTAAGCTATTACGACTATTATCAGCCGGAGGCTTACGTCCCGCAGAAAGACCTCTACATCGAGAAGGACGCCGATATTAACGAGGAAATCGATAAGCTAAGACACGCCGCCACCCACGCCCTGCTTTCCAGGCGGGATGTACTAATTGTGGCGTCCGTCTCCTGCATCTACGGTCTAGGCGAGCCGGGGGAATACCGGGGGTTCGTCGCTACCCTAAAGAAAGGCCAGCATTACGGTCGGCAGCAGCTTTTAAGACAGCTCGTGGACATGCAATACGCCCGCAACGAAATGGACTTAACGCGGGGGAAATTCAGGATAAGGGGGGACACTTTAGAGATACAGCCGTCTTACGAGGAGTTGGCTTTACGCATCGAGTTCTACGGGGACGATATCGAGAAAATAATGCAACTGGACCCGCTGACCGGGGAAATATTAAAAGAGATGGATGAGGTAAGCATCTACCCCGCCAAGCACTTCGTAACATCCCACGAGATGATGGTCAAAGCCATCGAGGGGATAAGGGTAGAGCTGACGGAGAGACTTAAAGAACTGAATAAACAGGGCAAGATAGTGGAAGCGGCGCGCCTGCAGGCGCGCACCGAGTACGACCTGGAAATGATGATGGAAGCGGGATACTGTTCCGGCGTGGAGAACTACTCGCGGCATCTGGCCGGGCGGCCTGCCGGAAGCTCGCCATCCACCCTGCTCGACTATTTCCCTAAAGATTTCCTGCTATTCATTGACGAATCACACATGACACTGCCGCAGATAAGAGGCATGTACCGCGGCGACCGGTCGCGTAAAGAGACGCTTGTAGAATATGGTTTCAGGTTACCTTCAGCTTTGGACAACCGGCCGCTGAACTTCGAGGAATTCCAGTCGTGCATTAATCAGGTGATATATACCTCGGCGACACCGGCGCCCTTCGAATACGAACACAGTCAGCAGGTGGTGGAGCAACTGGTGAGACCGACGGGTCTATTGGAGCCGACCATCGAGATAAAGCCGACCAAGGGGCAAATCGACGACCTTTTAGAGCAGCTAAAAACAAGGGTGGAAAAGGGGAGCCGGTGCCTCGTGACCACGCTCACGAAACGCATGGCGGAGGAACTCGCCGACTACCTCGTCGAAATGGGCATCAAGACGCACTACTTACATTCGGAGGTAGATACGCTGGAGAGAGTGGAAATCTTAAGGGACTTACGCCTCGGCGTGTATGACGTGGTCGTAGGCATCAACCTCTTAAGAGAGGGGCTCGACCTGCCGGAGGTGAGCCTCGTCGCCATCCTCGATGCGGACAAGGAGGGATACTTGAGGAGTAAAGGCGCCTTGATACAGACGATGGGGCGGGCGTCGCGGCATATCGACGGGCACGTGATAATGTACGCAGACAAGGTAACCAAATCCATGCAGGAAGCGATAGACGAGACGAAGCGTCGGCGTAAAATCCAGGAGGACTATAACAAGGAGCACGGCATCACGCCGCAGGGCATTAGAAAAGCGGTGAGGGACATCACGGAGCGGGTGAAGGCGGCGGCGGTGGCGGAAAAGAAGGGCGAATATATAGCGGCAGCGCCTGCCACCCGCGAGGAAATGGCAAGGCTGGTGCGCGACCTCGAAACGCAGATGAAACAAGCCGCCAAAGCTTTAGAGTTCGAGAAGGCGGCACTGATAAGGGACAGGATTATCGAATTGCGCAAGGAAATGGTGATTGAAGATGGACAGCAGTTCGCGCGGAAACGGGGATAAAATCCCTCTCTAACTCTCCCCCCGTATCAAGTACGGGGCAAGCTCTTACGAAGGGGAGAGGATGATAGATGAAGGCTAAAGATGGCAGACGAAGAGCAGGAGAACAAGATACGGCAGGCGGCGCGGGAGGAGAAGCTGCGGAAGAAAAAGCAGAAGATAAAGCAGCACGGGAAGGGGCTGGGGAAGATATACAGGGATGCGGTGGAGAAGAGGGGGAAGTGAAACAAAAGTTCTTAAAAATGCTTGTAATTCATACATCTTGGATGTATAATCTGAACCAAGATGGCGTTAGTCTTTGATGAAATAGGCTACTGGTCTGAAATTAAGCTTGATATTATCAAACGATATGCTTCAGAATACTCCAAGATTCTTTCCAAACAAAAATTACAGCACGCTTACATAGATGCTTTTGCTGGTTCAGGAAAACACGTCTCCAAGACAACTGGAAATTTTATTTCTGGAAGCCCGGAAATCGCTTTAAATATTACCCCGCCATTTAGAGAATATTACTTCATTGATATTGACGGTGCTAAAGTAGCAGAGTTAACTAAAATCATTGGAAATAGACCAGAAGCTCGCGTTTTCAAAGGTGATTGTAACAAACGATTGCTAAATGATGTATTTCCATATGTGGCTTATAAAGATTTTAAAAGAGCCCTTTGTCTTTTAGATCCTTACGGTCTTCATTTGAATTGGGAAGTGATTTTTAAAGCAGGGCAGATGAAATCAATAGAGATTTTGCTGAACTTTCCTGTTTATGACATGAATCGTAATACACTCTGGAGAGACCCTTCAGGAGTAGACCCTGCCGATATTCAAAGAATGAATAATTATTGGGGAGACAATTCTTGGCAAAAAGCTGCATACGCTCAACAGCTTGGATTTAACGGAGATGTTAATTTACGTAAATTAAGGAATGAAGATGTTGCACATGCTTTCAGAAACAGACTAAAAGAAGTCGCCGGATTTGCTTATGTGTCCCAACCTCTGCCTATGAGAAACTCTAACAATGCTGTTGTGTATTATCTTTTTCACGCTTGTCAGAAGCCTGTTGCAGAAACAATCATGAAATATATATTTGATAGTTATAGATATAGAAAATATTAAAAGGAATAATAATGTCATTATCCAGTACGATTGAATGGACAGATTCTACATGGAATCCTGTTACTGGCTGCTCAAAAATCAGTTCAGGATGCATTCACTGTTATGCTGAACGTCTGGCATTACGTCTCCAAGCTATGGGGAATCCGAGCTATACAAACGGCTTTTCTGTGACCCTGCATGAAGACGCACTCACACTACCGTTAAAATGGAAAAAGCCGCAAACAATATTTGTCAATTCAATGAGTGACCTGTTCCATGAGGATATTCCTTTAGAGTTTATTCTGCGTGTTTTTAACGTGATGCTTAGAGCAGATTGGCATTGCTACCAGATTTTGACAAAGCGGCCAGAAAGAATGCTGGAACTTAATCCGCGACTACCCTGGGCATCCAATATCTGGATGGGTGTAACGGTAGAAGCGGAGAATTACACCTACCGTATTGAACACCTCAAAAGAACTAACGCGGCGGTAAAGTTTTTGTCACTTGAACCTCTTTTAAGCCCCATGAATAATCTTTCTCTAGCTGGTATAGACTGGGTTATTGTCGGTGGAGAATCCGGCCCAAATGCCAGACCAATGGAAAAAGATTGGGTTGTAGATATAAAAAACCAGTGTCAAAATGAAAAGGTTCCGTTTTTCTTTAAGCAGTGGGGCGGTATTAATAAGAAAAAAGCAGGGCGGGAATTAGAGGGGCGTATATGGAGTGAAACTCCATCGCTTCTACCTAACGCTCAATTATCTTTTTAATTAGCCCTTTTATTCCACTTTCCTCTAAATCCCCGTATGCCCTATTATTGGGGCAGCTATGTCAATGGGGGAAGAATTATTTTCGACAAGAGTCCAAATTTATGTAATCTTAATGGATGCTATATACAGTCTTTATATTTTTTATGTCGTTCTTTATGTTCAGTTGGTAAGCTTAATGATGGATTATTGGGATGATGGCTTCAGGAGTGACTGAAATGGAAAAGGAAGAAAAGAGCAGAGAAAAAGTATTAGTACCAGTTCGTCACCATAAGCTTAACCAGAAAAAGGAACATTTAGAGGAACAAAATAAGGCGAAAGCCTGGAAGATGCCGAGAAGCTGGCACATCTATTAACCAATTGGAGTGAAGGCAGAGATATGATGGTGGAGAAGACAAATCCAAAAATGACAAAGCTCTACACGATAGCAGAGAACGAGCTTTATATCAATTTATGCGTAGCTGTCTATCAATTAAAAGCGCCAATAGCATTAATGGGGGCTTTAAACAGTCGCAATATCAGCAATCTGAAGCAAGCAGTATCACGTCTTTCTCCGGATGTAGTGTTAATAAGCATTAAAGACCTTAAGGGAGATACCATTAAAGAATTAGAGCAAATCCGCACGGACTATCCCAAACTCGGCTTAGTCCTTTTATTAGAGGTCTGCAATGCTCAAGATATCGAGCAATTACGCAGACTTGCCCTATTAAAAAGCGCGGGAGGCACAGCAATTTTTCTAAAGCGACGATTAGATAGAATAGAGTGGCTATGCACGGCTATATCAGCCGTCAGTGAAGGTCAGTTATTATTTGATGCATCACTTACCGCCTTAATGTTCACCGGGAAACCGGGGCATGCATTCCTGAAGCAATTCTCTCTAAGAGAGTTGGAAATTCTGAACCTGCTGGCAAACGGGTACACAAACTCGGCTATAGCAGCAGCCCTTTACATCGATGTTAAGACAGTAGAGCGTCATATAAGCAATATGTATAGCAAGCTTAAAACAGCTAATGAGTTTACCGACAAGGATCTAAGGGTCAGCGTGGCGAAGCTATACCTGGAAGCTATAGGTGATTTAGGCAGTAAGGAAAACTTGATTGTTCATAGTCCAGCTAATCTGACGTAATACATTAAGCTAATAGATTATCGGATTCTTCCAGTTGTTTAGTCATAATAAATATCTCTTTACATTCCCCTTGTTTCCCATGATACACGCCATCGAAAAGGTTGTGTCAATGGGGGAAGTTAAGCTAACAAAACGTCCTCCGGTTAAAGTTAATTTACACCGCCAGACTGCGATGTTATACTAGGGGCAAACAAGCTCTAATTTTCGAGAGGAGTTGCCGACATGACCATAAAAATCGTGACCGATAGCACCGCCGACCTGCCGCCCCAGTTAGCTAAAGACCTTGGCATTACCGTGGTGCCGGTCTATTTGCGTTTCGGGGATGAGGTCTTCCGCGATGTGGTGGACATCAGCCAGGACGAATT
>CAYGVP010000085.1:0-6458 GCA_964353385.1 uncultured Dehalococcoidaceae bacterium | reverse complement strand
AAGTTCCTGAAAGCGTGTAATAACCCAAACCTGAACTTATACATTATTATACCACTCAATATTCAGTATGACAAATGGGGTTTTGTTACTATTGCGCGGGTGGGGTAAAATGTGAATAGTCCAGCCGTTTCAATAGTACCAGAAGAGTCAAAAATTGAGTATTGTAGAGAACGTTAAACAATTACTTGCCGAGCTCCCCGAGGGCGTAAAACTCGTTGCCGCGGCAAAAACAAGGACACCCGATGAAATTGCGGAGGCGGTGGCAGCGGGAATAAGGATAATCGGGGAGAACTATGTCCAGGAAGCGGAAAGGGCCTACCAATTAATCGGAAATAAAGTCGAGTGGCACTTCATCGGGCACCTTCAGACAAACAAGGTTAAAAAAGCCGTGGCGCTTTTCGACATGATAGAAACGGTGGACTCGATAGAAATAGCAGGAGAAATCGATAAAAGATGCAGGCAAATCGGCAAGACCATGCCGGTACTGGTGGAAATAAACAGCGGGCGGGAGGCGCAAAAGGCGGGGGTTTACCCGGAAAGCGCGGGGCAGTTAATTAAAGCTATCACAGCGATGAAAAATATCCGGGTAATGGGACTAATGACCATGGGGCCGTTAACCGCACAGCCAGAAGAACTGCGGGCTTGTTTCCGCGAGACGAAAATATTGTTCGATAGTATTAAGAAGCTAGCCCTGCCAAATGTGGAAATGAGATACCTTTCCATGGGAATGACGGATTCTTATAAAATCGCTGTGGAAGAAGGCGCCAACATGATAAGAATCGGCAGCAAGATTTTCGGCCAGAGGGTTTAAAATAATCTATCGCCGCAGTAATTTTCTCCTGACCAGTTTGAAGGCAATTCCACCCGCAATCAACATAAGAACTCCGGCAATGCAGAGCCAGGGCATGAGGACCTGCAGCTTATTGACCGGATAGACGGATCCACCGATCGTTATAGGAGGTTCCGTAGGCGTGGGAGTTGGCGTTGGGGTCGGCGACGGGGATGTTTGAGCGGTAGCGTCCTGATAATTATCCGACCACTGCTCGCTGCCGGTAACATAAGACCACGCACGATAGTAATAAAGCGTCTCTGGAGTTAAGCCTGTATCAGAAAAAGACGTACCGGTATCAAAATAGACCAGCACGCCATCGTCTCTATCCGCCGGATAGTCGCCGGTGCTGCGGCGAACCATCGTTTTCCAGGCGCCTTCACCTTTAGTCCAGCTTAAGTCAATCTGGGTATCGCTGACAGTCGTGGCGATGAAGGTGGTAGCGACCGGCTCATCCGGCTTGGTTAAGAAGTCCAGTTCGCCGCCGCTACCGGCACCGAAGCTATTTTGCACCTGCGCCACAAAATAATATTTCGTCCCCTCGGACAGCCCGGTGACTCCAACGCTGAAGGACTGGCCTGTGGTAACGCTGCCGGTCCAGCCGGTGCTGTAAGGATAAGGCTCGCCGGCGACCGTGCCGTAGACGAACTGGTACTGGCAAGCCTCACCGCCGTCGTCGGCGACTATGCCGTTCAGAGTTGCAGTAGTCTCCTCGACCGATGTTGCATCGGAGGTAGAGGCGGACGGCAGGACAACCCAGGGGCTGTAATTGATGCTGACATCATTCAGAACAGGGGTTATGCTGACATTCGAAGTACTGAAAAATGCCTTGTATTTAATATAACGGTCGCCGTCGTGACCAGACCAAATGGCTGCGCCGCTGGAGGTGTAGTATGTCCCTGACGTGCCGTCAGGTCCCTTGAAGTTCCAGGCAGCGCTATCGTTATTGGTGGCAATCTGGAACTTAATAGAGGTAGAAGCCGGCGTGGCAGCCGTCCAGGATAGATTGCCGAAATTCGTAGCGCCTCCCGTATCATACGCTGAAGAAGTAAGCTCGCCGGAAGCGTAATAAGGCGCTCCTGCAAAAACCAACGCGCCGCCCCAGGCTACAGCAGCAGGCGTATTATACAGGGTCGTCCAGTTATTCCCGGAAACGCTGTATTTCCAGTAGTCATCCTGATTATTGCCGCGCAGGGCGTATAAATGGCCTTCTTTATCGTAGGCGAGAGCTCCGCCGCCATAGACACAGGGGGTCGCCGGCGTATCCGCCATAGCTGTCCAAGAGTTAGCAGAGATATTATAGCGCCAGAAAGTAACGGTATTCAGTCCCTTTAAAGCGTAGATATAGTTTCCGCCGTCATAGGCGAGCGAACCGCCGTCGCCCACGATAGAGGGAGTACCGGCTAACGTTGTCGTCCATGTATTGCCCGATATGCTGTATCTCCAGAAAGTGGTGGTTGAGCCACCTTTGAGCGCATAAATAAAGTCGGCGCCATTATAAGCCAAAGCACCGCCGCCACTAACGCTTGACGGAGCAGAAGCCATAGAGGACCAGGAGTCACTTGAAATACTATAACGGTAGAAGCGTGTACTACCGCCGCCACGGAAAGCATAGAGGTAATTGCCCGCCAAGACAAGGGCACCGCCGGCATTGATAGAGTATGGCGCAGAAGTTAAAGACGACCAGGTATTGGAGGAAATACTATAGCGCCAGAAGTTTGTTTGTCCATTGCCGCAGAGAGCATAAATATAGTTGCTGCCGTCATAAGCTAACGCCCCGCCGGCGCCAACGTAAGCGGGCGCATCAGCCAGCGGCGACCAGGTATCAGAGGCAACATCATATCGCCAGAAGGTTTTGGTGTTGTTGCCTCTAAAGGCATAGAGATAGCCACCGCCGCCAACCTTCGCCAGCCTGACATCGCCGGGACTGCTGGCAGCATCCAGCTGAACAAGCGTACCGGAGAGAAAGTCGGCCTGGGTGGTCTGCATCCAGGTGGTGTCAGCCGCAACAGTGCGTACTCCAAGGGACAAGCACAGAAGTGCGGCTACTACCAGAGCCAGCAGCAGTTTAAAGCACGTTTTTCTAATGACGAGCTGCTTCACAGGCAATACCTCGGTCATTTAATAACCGCAGTCTATAGCGCAAGCCGTAACAAAGACGTAAATACGAGGGAGATAAAAATAAACAGGATGTGAACAAGAAGAAGGCAATTAATACGGAGATAGAGATTGCCACGTCCCGATTACATCGGGACTCGCAATGACCCTCCTACGCTAAAGCTTCGGTATGCAAGTCGAAGGGCAAGCAGGCGAAGAAGAATACTTTCCTTGACAAAAACGGCTAGCTTCGCCAGAATTGAAGCAGACGAGGATATCATGACCAAAGTAAATTCAGCGACAAACGATAAAGAACGTGAACAAATAACTAAAGAGACCGGAGCAATTCTGAAAAGGTTCCCCCGGAAAAGGCAACATCTTATCCCGATACTGCAGGGCGTCCAGGGGAAACTCGGTTATTTGCCCCGTGAAGCAATGATAGAAATCGCCGATTATTTGAATATCGCGGCGATAGGTGTTTACGGTGTGGTCACTTTCTATAACCAGTTCCGTCTCAATCCGCCCGGCAAGCACTCGATAAGAGTATGCCTGGGCACCGCCTGCCATATGAAGGGGGGCTATATAACGCTGGACGCCTGGAAACGCCGATTAAATATAAACTCGGGGGAGACGACGGCAGACCGGGAGTTCGACCTGGATATCGTAGCGTGCGTGGGGTGCTGCACCAAAGCCCCGGTCACGGTAGTGGACGGGAAACCGGAGGGTCAAGTGGAACCTACTAAAGTGGACGGCCTGCTGCTGGGCTTCGGGTACGAACAAGGCAAGAAGGAAAAGGAAAAAAGTGAAAGCAACTGAACTCCCGGCAGCCGCCGCTTTTCAAGAGATACGCGAACGCGCCACAGCACACTTACGCGAGTTAAAGCAAAACAAGTCGGTAATAATGGTGGGCGCCGCCACCTGCGGCAGAGCAGCCGGGGCTTTAGACGTCCTTAAAACTTTTAGAGAAGAAATTAAGAAGCATAAACTCGATTGCCCGGTGATAGAGGTCGGCTGCATGGGTCACTGCTACGCCGAGCCTATCGTTATCATCAGCAAGCCGGGCCAAGCGCCGATATGTTATGGTTATGTCAACCCAGTTATTGCCGAGAGACTGGTCAATGAGTTTATCCTCGGTGAAAATCCATGTCCGGAGTTCGTTATCGGGGCGCTGGAAGCCAGCGATATACTTCCCAGCTTCCAGGACTTCCCACGAGCTAAATACGAACGAAAAATAATCCTGAAAAACTGCGGGCGTATCGACCCTACCGAGATAGAACAATACATTGCCGCAGGAGGCTATGCCGGCCTAGCGAAAGCGCTGGAAAAATCACCCCAAGAAATTATCGATGAGATAAAAAGGTCAGGGTTAAGGGGCAGAGGCGGCGCCGGCTTTCCGACCGGAAGGAAATGGCAGTCTTGCCGCGACGCTCAAGGAACGCTGAAGTACATTATCTGCAACGCCGACGAGGGCGACCCAGGGGCATTCGTCGACCGGGCGATACTGGAAAGCGACCCGCACTCGATGCTAGAGGGGATGATTATTGCAGGCTACGCAGTGGGGGCGCGTCACGGCTACATTTATGTGCGCGCGGAATACCCGCTAGCGGTAACGAGACTGGAGATAGCGCTGAAACAAGCAAAAAAGCTAAAGCTTGCCGGCAGTCACATACTGGGGACTGATTTTAACTTTGAAATCCAGATATTTCAGGGCTCCGGGGCATTTGTGTGCGGGGAAGCTACCGCCATGGCTAACTCGATAGAGGGGAAAGCGGGCACGCCGCGCCCCAGACCACCGCGCATGACCACGGCAGGACTCTTCGGGAAACCGACGGTCGTTAATAATGTGAAAACGCTGGCTTACGTGCCGCAGATTATTAAAAACGGTGCAACATGGTTCAACAAGACAGGCACAAAAGAGAGTCCGGGCACTGCCGTTTTTGCACTGGCGGGGAAAATCGTTAATACGGGAATGGCGGAAGTGCCGATGGGCACCACGCTACGCCAGATTATCTTCGACGTGGGCAGCGGCATCCCCAAAGGAAAGCGCTTTAAAGCTGTACAAATAGGAGGACCTTCAGGGGGGTGCCTGCCCGAAGCGGCGCTGGATTTACCCGTCGATTTCGATTCGCTACAAAAGGCGGGTGCGATAATGGGCTCCGGCGGCATGGTGATATGCGACGAGGACGACTGCATGGTGGAGATGGCACGCTACTTTTTGGAATTTACCCAGCGCGAGTCCTGCGGGAAATGCACTTTTTGCCGGCTGGGCACAAAGCAGATGCTGGAGATACTGACCGATTTTACCCAAGGCAAGGGCAAGATTGAAGACATCGAGATACTGGAAAAGCTGGCGGGGGAGGTAAAGGCGGGGTCGTTATGCGGATTGGGACAGACGGCACCCAACCCTATCTTGACCACTTTACGCTACTTTAGAAATGAATACGAGGAACATATCCAGATGGGGAGATGCCCGGCTTTAATGTGCCAGCACCTTATCGCTTATTATATCCTCCCCGAAAAATGCGAGCGCTCCTGCGACGCCTGCGTGGGCAGCTGCACCGTGGAAGCTATAAGCCCTAATAAAAAACGCATTAAGGTCATCGACCAGGAGAAATGCGTCAAGTGCGGTACCTGTTTGAAAGCCTGCCCGCCGCAATATAACGCCGTCGTTAAGCTGTCCCCGCCGAGCGAGGTGCCGGTTGATAACTCAAAAATCAAAAATCAAATCTCAAAAACACAAATAAAAAGTTAAAGATGGGGTTACGACCTTTCCCCCTCTTGTCCCCCTCTCCGTACACAGAGAGGGGGAGGATGATAAAGCTAAAAATGAAATTGAATAAAATGAGGGACATAAAACTAAACATTGACGGCAAGAAAATAAAAGCCCGCGCGGGTGAAAAGCTGCTATGGGTAGCGCTGGATAACGGCATCTATATCCCCAACCTCTGCGCTATTAAAGACAAGCCGGAGCCTAACGCCGCCTGCCGACTGTGCTGGGTGGAGATAAGGGGTAATAAAGAGCCGATGACTGCCTGCACGGTGGAGGTGAGTGAGGGAATGGTCGTGAATACGAGAGGTGAAAAGGGGTTGGCTCTAGCACGCGCTGGATTCGAGCTTTTAATGGCATCGCACGCTTTAGATTGCGCCCACTGCAAAGCCAATGGTATCTGCGAGTTACAGCAAATAGCTAAAGTGCTCAAGTGCAGTCTGAAGCCTAAAAATTTAAGATTACTTTTGCGTAACTTACCGATAGACGACAGCAACCCTATTTTCACTTACGACCCCAATAAATGCGTGCTGTGCGGGCGCTGCGTGTGGGAATGCCAGAAGCACAACGAAAAAGCGGCGCTGGGGTTCGCGCACCGGGGCTTTCAGAGAAGATTAACCACCTTCGGGGATGAGCCCATAGGCAAGGACAGGTGCCTGGACTGCGGAGAGTGCGTTAAGGTCTGCCCGACGGGGGCGTTGACGATGAAGGATTAACGAGCGATAGAGATTGCCACGCCCCGATTACATCGGGGCTCGCAATGAC
>CAYGVP010000084.1:0-6500 GCA_964353385.1 uncultured Dehalococcoidaceae bacterium | reverse complement strand
CACTTCAAAGACAAGCTCATCATGCACCTGGAGGAGCATTTTACTGGCGAGACGCTTTTGTGCCATTTCGCGATAGAGATTAATCATCGCCACCTTGATTATATCGGCGGAGGTGCCCTGCACCGGCATATTAATGGCCATACGCTCGGCGGCTTCACGAACCTGCCGGTTAGCCGAATTGATATCAGGAATGTAACGGCGGCGTCCCAGCAATGTCTCCACATAGCCATCGCGCCGGGCTTTCTCCTTGGTGTCGTTAAGGTACTTCGTAACGCCCGGATACTTTTCAAAATATGATTTAATAAACTTACCGGCCTGTTCGCGGGAAAGCTCGGTCGCCTGTTCCAGTCCGTAGTCGCTCATGCCGTAAATGACCCCGAAGTTGACCGTCTTAGCGAAGCGCCGCATATCTTTAGTCACTTCCTCTTTAGATACGCCGAATAATAGCTGCGCCGTAGCCGAATGGATATCCTCATCATTGCGGAAGGCGCGCAAGAGAGCGTCATCCTGCGAAAGATGAGCTAAAGCGCGGAGGTCTATCTGGGAATAGTCACCTGCCAGTAAGTTCAAACCCGGCGCGGCGATAAAAGCCTGGCGCACCTGACCGCCAAGCTCCCCGCGCACCGGTATATTCTGCATATTAGGGTCGGAGGAGGAAAGACGCCCGGTAGAGGTGCGCGTCTGGTTGAAGCTGGTGTGAATCCTGCCCGTCTTAGGATTTACCAGCTCCGGCAGCGTATCAATGTAGGTGGACTTTATCTTGGTAAGCTGGCGGTATTCCAAAATATATCTAACAACGGGATGCACCGGCACAAGTTGTTCAAGGACAGAAGCTTCGGTGGAGTACCTGCTCTTACCTTTACGCTCGTTGGGAAGCTGCATCTCATCAAAGAGCACTTTCCCCAGCTGTAAAGGGGAATTGATATTAAACTCATGTTTAGTCTCGATAAAAATCTTTTTTTCCAACTCGGCCACCTGTTCACCGAGAGCGAGGGACATCTCCTTAAGCATAGCGGTATCCACAGCGACGCCGTTTCTTTCCATCTCAAGGAGGACGGGGACAAGGGGCATTTCGACGTCTTGATAGAGCTTCATCAAGCCCTGGCGCTTAAGCTCCTCATCAAATATTGATGCCAGTCTCAAGGTCATATCAGCATCGGCAGCCGCATAGTCGGCAGCCTTTTTAATATCCACCTCTGCCATAGATATCTGCTTTGCCCCCTTGCCGATAAGCGCCCCGATGGGGGTCATCTCAATACCCAGTTTACTAAAGGCAAGCACTTTAAGTCCTAAAGCTTTTTCTCCTAACAGATGGGCGGCAATCATGGTATCGGAGGCAAGACCGCCGACAGCGATGCCGCATTCCGCCAGCACCATCATATCGAACTTGGCATTATGCGCCTGCTTGGATATCTTGGCATCCTCGAATATGGGACGGAACTTTTCAATGACTTGATTTAAAGGCAACTGGGAAACAGCATCTAAAACAGTATGGCCGACGGGTATATAAAAGGCTTTGCCCGCCTCGACAGCTAAAGAGATACCGACGATTTGCGCGGTCATAGGACTTAAGCCGGTGGTTTCCGTATCAAAGGCGAAAGTGCCGGCCGAAGTGAGTTCATTAACAAGTTCATCAAGGTCGGGGTCGGAGGCAACGATACTGTAAGAACCGGCGGGGGGTGGGGCAGGCCTGGCTTCCGTTAAAACTGCTGAGTCGTCCTCCGAAACAGGCAACTTGGGAAGCAGGCTGTTAAACTCCAGCTCCCGGAACAAATCGACGGCCTGCTGCCGGTCAAATTTGCCTACCCGGCAGTCGTCAAGATTCAGGGTAATGGGGGTATCGGTAACGATAGTGGCCAGTATTAAGCTTTGGTCGGCGGCATCTTTATTATTTTCCAGGATGGCTTTTACTCTGGGCGGGGTAACTTCTTCAAGATGCTTATAGACCTCTTCCACCCCACCGAACTGCTGGATTAGTTTAACAGCGTATGTTTCACCAATGCCGGGGATACCGGGGATATTATCCGATGTATCTCCAACCATTGCCTTGTAGTCGGCCACGTGTTCCGGGCCGACGCCGAATTTCTCTTTTACCATGGCCGCATCGAACAATTGCGCATCGGAAAAAGACTTGCCGCCCTTAGGATAAAGGACTTTTACGCGGTCGTTAACGAGCTGCATCGCGTCCGCATCGCCGGTAACGATAACAGTATCAATGCCCTGCTCACTGGCCTGTTTGCTTAAGGTGCCAAGGACATCATCCGCCTCAAATTTATCGATTTCAAAGATGGGGATGTTGAAAGCCTTGACCACCTGTTTGACCCGCCCGAACTGGTTAATAAGCTCATCCGGGGTGGCGGGGCGGTTCGCTTTATAATCGTCAAACATATCATGGCGGAAGGTGGGGCCTTTTTTGTCAAAAGCGATGGCGATATGGGTTGGTTTGAGGTCATTAAGGGCTTTAAGTAGCATTAACGCGAAGACGTAGACGGCGCTAACGACCTCGCCGGTCTTGGAGACAGTTAAAGGCGTGCCCGGCCGATATTTGGTGGGACCGAAGGCATGGTAAGCCCGGTGGACGATAGCGTTGCCGTCGAAGAGAACGAGGAGCGGTTTTTCCATGAACTAATTATAACAGAAAGGGGGGGGGGAAAAAGGGGGTAAGCTCAAAAGTCAAAACTCAAAGCTCAAAACCATAAGTTAAAAGTTAAAGATAACCTATCCCCCTTAGTCCCCCTCTCCGCTAGCAGAGAGGGGGAAGATAGGCGCGGGTTCCAACCTTCCAGCCTACGCTGGAATGACATCTTACGAAGACAATGATAGGTATTGCCACGTCCCGATTGCATCGGGACTCGTAATGACAAGGGAGAAGAAGAAAGACCCTTCGACAATCTCAGGGTGAGCGGTTTTAAAAATCGCGGCGGGGAGGGAGGGGGAGGTATTTCAGGAACGAGATATCATTGTGGGTGGTGAGGACCGCCCTATTACCGTCGAAATTAAAGCGGGTAATGGCGCCGGTGTCCATTTTAAAGCTCCAGAAGGAGGAATTGTCCAGTCGCAGCAGGGCACAGATAAGCACTTTATTTACAGCACGATGCGAGACGAGGACGATTTTACCCTGGCCGCAACGCGTTATGGCGTCCTGAACGAAGGGTAAAACGCGTCTTTTAACGTCTTCCAGGCTTTCACCACCGGGGATTTTCACCTGCTCCGGCGTATCCAGCCAGTCCTGGTAAACTTCACTATACTTTTCCTTGACTTCACTTAACGTCAGGCCCTGCCACTGACCGCAGTCGATATCATCAAGGCTGGCGACGATTTTGACTGTAAGTTTATGAGGGGCGGCGATAGCTTCGGCAGTTTTTACGGCACGCTGCAAAGGACTTGAATAAACGACATCGATTTTCTCGCTGGCAAGATACTCACCGAGGAGCTGCGCCTGGCGGAGTCCAGTGTCATTTAAAGGCACATCCGCTCTGCCGCGGAAGGTCTCCGAGGCATTATATTCAGTCTCTCCGTGCCTGACCAGGATAATTTCAAGCATTAATCTCTAGCTCTTTTTCTTTTCTTCCACCTTTTCCACTTCTATAATGCACTCGGTGACGAGGGCGGCAAAAGCGCCTACGGCCGCCAGAAGCGGCGCCGCAATCATGCCGACGACTACCGCCGGCGCGCCTATAGAAAGCGGTATTTCTATAACTGTTTTGCCCTCGTGGATAAGGCGCACGCGCCGTATGTTGCCTTCGTGAATCAGCTGTTTAATCTTTTTAACAACCTGGTCGCCGGATACGGTAAACTTTTCTGTTTCTGCCATAATTACACCTCCCGACTAATTGAATATTAAAGAAGAAGTGAGATTAGTGTCAAGCAAGGCACCCTGTTGTACCTTACCCCCTTGCCCCCTCTCCAAATAAGCCATTTAAAGAAATTCATAATTATTTATTTGGAGAGGGGGGATTATTTAAGAGGGGTCTGCACCCCTCTTAGACGCCCCGTTCAGGAAATCAGGCACTGTTGAAGATTATGTAATTCGTGATATACTGGTTGCATACGGGAGGCTATTTTGAAGAGCAAAGATTTTCTATCTATAGCGGATTTAACGAGCGAGGGTATCCGCGGGCTGATATTGAGGGCCGCAGCGATGAAAGACGAGGGCTGGAATTCCCTCCTTAGCGGGAAGGTGCTGGCATTGTTATTCGAGCTACCTTCTCTAAGGACAAGGGTCAGCTTCGAGGTAGCGATGCGGCAGCTCGGGGGAGAATGTATATATCTCTCTCCGGAAGAAGTACAGCTGGGCAAACGTGAATCGATACCAGACGCCGCGCGGGTGTTGAGTCGCTATGCCGATATTATCGGCATCCGCACAACTTCTCACGAGAAACTGGAAATATTTGCACATAACGCCGATATTCCGGTAATTAACGCCCTATCAAACTTAGAACACCCATGCCAGGCTCTGGCCGACATATTAACAATATACGAGCACAAGGAAACGCTGGAAGAATTGGCCATAGCCTTCATCGGGGACGGCAATAACACAGCACACAGCCTGATGCTGGCGGCAACTTTATGCGGGATGGACTTCCGCATCGCTTCTCCTAAGGAGTACCGCGTAAAGGATAAGATACTAAAGACCGCACAACAGTACGCCGCCGACAACCAGTCGACGATACTATCCACCGAAGACCCGCGCCAGGCTGTCGCTAATGCCGACATCGTCTATACCGACGTGTGGATAAGCATGGGGCAGGAAGCGGAGGCGAAACAGAGACGAAAGGCATTTGCATCGTACCAGGTGGACGGCAAGCTGCTATCTCTGGCTAAAAAAGACGCCATATTGATGCACCCCCTGCCCGCCCACCACGGCGAAGAAGTAGCCGAGAACCTCATCTATTGCCCGCAGTCCGTGGTCTTCGACCAGGCAGAAAACAGAATGCACGCCCAGAAGGCAATACTGGCAGATATACTTGGGGGACTGGAGATAACGCTACCGGGCTATAGATGATAGTAAAGCCCTTTATCAATACCCATCGAGAAAGAAAATGACCATGACCAAACCTCTTGTCGCCATTGTCGGACGCCCAAACACCGGTAAATCCACACTCCTGAACCGGATAGTGAAAAGACCCGTCGCTATTACCGAAGACCTGCCGGGCACTACCCGCGACCGCAATATGGCGGATGTTAACTGGAGGGGGGTGGAGTTTACGCTGGTGGACACAGGGGGATGGGAAATTGAGCCGACCTCCTCAATAACCCAAGGTGTAAAAACACAGGTTGAAAATGCTATCAGCCAAGCCGATGTCATCGTCTGCGTGGTTGACGCCGTTGCCGGAGTTACGCCGTCGGACCTGGAAATCGCCGACTTATTACGCCGTTCCAACAAGCCGGTGTTAATAGCCGCAAACAAAGCCGATAATGCGAAACGGGAGATAGAAGCCCTGGAGTTTTATGAAATGGGGCTGGGCGACCCGCTGCCAGTCAGCGCCCATCATGGGAGGGGAGTAGCCGAGCTGCTGGATAAAATTATAGAACTCCTGCCCGCACAACAGCCGATTAAAGTAGAGCCAGAAAGTATCAAGGTAGCTATAGTAGGGAGACCAAACGTAGGGAAATCAATGCTTTTAAACGCCCTGATAGGCGAGGAACGCGCCATTGTCGATGCGGAACCGGGCACCACCCGCGATGCGATAGATACGCCGTTTGACTTTCAGGGGCAGAGTGTGCTACTTATTGATACAGCCGGAATCCGGCGGCGGGGCAAAATCAAAGCAGGAGTGGAGCGATACAGTATTATAAGGACTTTCAGAGCTATCGACCGCGCCGATGTCGTCCTGCTCGTTCTGGACGCCACCGAGATGGTGACCACCCAGGACGCACATATAGCCGGATATATACAGGAGGCAACTAAGGGTATTATCATCATCATTAATAAATGGGACCTCATTAAGGATAAAGATACATCCGTGTGGAACAAAACTATTAGAGGAGAGTTTAAATTTGCCCCTTACGCCCCAATATTATATACTTCGGCTAAGACAAAACAGGGAGTGGAAAAAATTATGCCGCAGGTGAGCCAGGTTTATCGGGAAAGGCTAAAGAGATTACCTACCACCGCGGTTAATGACGTTGTCCAACAGGCGATTGCCGTCCACAACCGACCGAGCAGCCACGGCAAACAACTAAAGATATATTATGCAACGCAGGCCGAGGCCAACCCCCCGACCTTCGTTTTTTTTACGAATGATGCCAGATTAGTCCACTTTTCCTACCGACGTTTTCTGGAGAACCGATTACGTGAGGCTTTCGGCTTTACCGGCACACCGCTCCGCCTGACTTTCAAGACAAGGGGTGAGTCATGACTGCGTTTATGTTCATTGCCGTTGTCGTGATAGGGTATTTATTAGGCTCAATACCCTTCGGGGTGATTATCAGCAAGAGATATGCCAAGACGGATTTGACAGAGGTAGGCAGCGGCAAGATTGGCATGACCAACGTCC
>CAYGVP010000083.1:0-6557 GCA_964353385.1 uncultured Dehalococcoidaceae bacterium | reverse complement strand
CATCCGGCAGCCTTTACCAGTTCGAAAGAATGGGCTATTTCTGCGTTGACCCGGATACTTCTTCGGAAAAACTGGTATTCAACCGGACGGTGTCTTTGCGGGATACTTGGGCAAAGATACAAAAGCAGCAGAAATAGAGCCTTTCGTAAACAGGCTTTTAAAATGTATGAGAAGCCAGAAGATACTATCCTCGCCGGTTACAGTGTTCTTGACTTGACCAATGGAATAGGCGCGCTCTGTATCAATCTCCTCTCCCAAATGAGCGTCTCGGTTACCTGTTTTGATCCTGTTGGGAATACGGAAAAGCTCCGCGCTCTCGTAAAAAAAACCGATATTATCGTTGAAAGTTTTTCGCCGGGTTATCTGGCATCATTAGGTCTTGGCTATGATACTTTAGTCAAAATCAATCCGCGCCTTGTTATGGCTTCGATAACTCATTTCGGGCAAAACGGCCCTTATAGTAACTTTAAATCTTCAGACCTCATTGACCAGGCGCTGGGCGGCTGGCTGTCTGTCACCGGTGAGGCTGAAGCGCCGCTAAAGCTGTACGGCAATCAGGCTTATCATACCGCCTCGCTTTTTGCCGTCAACGGTATTTTGCTGGCTCTCCGGCAAAGGCATGATACGGGACGGGGGCAGTATATAGATATTTCGATAATAGAGTGTGTGGCAGCTACTCTTGAACATGTTCTGCCCCGCTATTTTTATGGAAATATCATTTCCCAAAGGCAGGGCAGCCGACACTGGAACAATGCCTTCGATATCCTGCCCTGTAGTGACGGCTATATATTGGTTTCGCTTCACCAGCACTGGGAAACGCTGGTAGAGTTGCTGGCATCCGAAGGCATGGCAGCCGATTTGACCGACGCAAAATGGCGGGACCGGGAAGAGCGTAATCGTAATATCGACCATGTTTTAAAAGTGCTGAAAAAGTGGACCTTAAGCCATAGGGTAGACGACCTGGTGGAAAAGGCGCAATTAATGCGTTTCCCCTGGGCGGAAGTAAAATGAATAAGAAAGGTGAAATGTCGCTCCGCAAAGCCTGGCTGATAGTGCTGGCATCGCTGATAGATGATGTGGTGGTGCTGGCGCTTATCTTTCTTGGCTTATGGCTCTTCCACGTAGAAATATCTTGGTGGGTTATTCTCGTCGTAATGGTGGCGATAGTCTTCTTTATTCTTGTCATGCATAAGACGGTAGTTCCCGCTATACGCCGGAGGAAGCTCACTGGTGCGGAGGGAATGATAGGGATGACAGGCAAGGTGATAGAACCGCTAAAACCAGTGGGTACGGTCAAAATAAAAGGCGAGTACTGGAAGGCGAAGGCAATTGAGGGAGAGGTGGAAATTGGCGAGGATGTGGAGGTGGTGGATATAAACGGACTGGACCTTGAGGTCAGGAAAAACCGACCATGAGTTACGAGCCGGGATACATAGCTCTTTATAAATCTGGGGAACTGGAGCGCCGTGCTCTCGCACTCGAAGCACGGCTGGTAGCCTGTGACATTTGCCCGAGAGAATGCGGCGTTAACCGAATCGAGGGGAAGGTGGGAAAATGTAATTCAGGTTCTTCGCCGATTATCTCTTCGTTTTGCGTGCACCACGGCGAAGAGCCGGTGCTCTCCGGCACACGCGGCTCGGGGACAATATTCTTCGGCAACTGCAATATGCGGTGCGTCTACTGCCAGAACTATCAAATCAGCCAGTCGCCGGAAATACAAAAGAACAATGAGGTATCCACTCGAGTATTAGCGGAGCGGATGCTCTATCTACAGGATGAATTACACTCTCATAACATCAACATGGTAACGCCGTCGCATTTCGTGCCGCAAATTGTGCGCGCATTAGTAGAAGCTGTGCCGATGGGTTTGCGCCTGCCTCTGGTCTATAACACCAGCAGCTATGATTCGCTTAAGACTTTAAAAGAGCTTGATGGCGTTATCAGTATCTACCTGGCGGATATCAGGTATGCCTCCAATGAACTGGCCAGGAAGTATTCCCGGGCGAGGAATTATGTAGATAATGCCCGCGCGGCAATCAGCGAAATGCAGCGGCAGGTCGGCGACCTGATAGTGGATGCGGAAGGCATCGCGCAAAGAGGACTGATAATACGCCACCTGGTATTCCCTAATAGAATCGCCGGCAGCGAAGAATCTTTAAGATGGCTCGTCGAAGCAGCATCGCCTCATGTAGCGGTCAGCATCATGTCCCAGTATTATCCGGCGCATCACGCCGATAAATTTCAAGAGTTGAACCGTAAAATATTGCCGCAGGAATATCAAGAGGTGGTCGACCTGGCGGAAAAACTCGGCATAGAGAACGGCTGGCTGCAGGGTATGGCTTCCACTGAGAGCTATCGCCCTGACTTCACGGATAAAGCGCCGTTTAGAGGATAAAGCGAAGGAAAAGAAGGAGGTAAAAACCCGGTTTACTGTTTCCTCTTGCGCTTGGTAAAACCGAAGGTTATTTTAAGACCGTTCAGCTTGTCTTTCTTGTTGACGTTCTCAATGAAAGTCTTGAGGTCGGTCTTGGGTTTATCGTCTTTAGCGGCTTTAGCTGGCATTATCAATTCCTTAAACGTATTTCAAGTATTAATTATAACATAGAGACAGGCTTAAAGCTAGATGGGGAATGAGGGAGGAAAATAACAATAAACAAGATACAAGCACCAAACAAAACTCAAAACTCAAAGGTCAAAAGTCAAAGCCACAGCTTAAAAGTAAAAAAACAGCTGGTATACTTAGTACAAAGATTTATACTACGCACCCTATCGCGGCGGACTCCTGCTGGGGAGGGGCGAAGCATTCGCTATGCTTAGGATGACAGAAGGGAGTTAAGCGAGAGATGGTTGGTGATTATCCGTTGATGGTTGAAAGAGACGGGAAGGATAACGAGAAAGCATTTGAACTATTTGATAATATTGTGGCTGCTCTTATCAAACTTGGACTTAATAAAGCGGATGCCCTAACTATGGCGAATACTATTTATCCTGTTTGTGCAAAAACCTTAAAAGAAAGGAATTGGACATAAGATTATAAGTGACTAGCATGAAAAGGAAAAAGGAGGGAAAATAGAGATGTTAGCAAAAGACTGGGCATCCATAGATGATTTTGCCACGCTTTTTCAGTATCTGTGGTATCGTGATTTTCCTATGGATGATATAAAGGCAGTAGGAGTAAGGAGAGTGGATTGGACTATCCACATAGGAGTGGTTGTTCGTAAGATAGCTGATTTTATGGGTCTGGTTACGAGATTTGAGGAGGGAGGTAGGAAGGATGCAATACTGCGGAGTACTTATGGTGATGAAATCGCTGTAGAGTGGGAGTGGGAAGGTGTATGGAACGCTAATGAGTTTAAAAAGCTGAAAGAACATAAGGTAACACCAAATAGTAAAGAAAAACTTGAATATGCAGTACTCATTACCTATACCCATCCAGAAAACATCCAAAGAGTCTATGACCGTGTTACGGAAGAATGGCAAGAAGCGAAATATCCGTTGTTATTTATTCTTATTGATTTGAATGAAAATAGAAAGTCAAAATTCTCTATGCATAAGGAATTTCAGAATCTTCAAATGTCAGTCTTTAGTAATGGAGAAAAGGTCGAACGTAGCGAGCTTCGTTCAGGACGAGCCTTTCCTTGGGAAGTGGCTGGGACAACCTGGTCATATCGATTTAAAAAATGAAGAGTAAACCAATTCTCCATAATATTCGTATTCTGGACTTCACCTGGGCGCTGGCAGGACCTTACGCCACGAGGCTGCTGGCGGACTTCGGCGCGGAGGTGATTAAGGTGCAGTCGCCATTGATGGCGGAGAATGAAGACGCTTTTGCCCGCGGCTACTATAACACCTGGAACCGCAATAAGCTGGGGATTACCTTAAACATGAATAAATCGGAAGGGGTAACTCTGGCAAAGCGTCTGGCGGCTATCTGCGACGCGGTGGTGGAGAATTTTACACCGCGGGTAATGGCCAACTGGGGGCTGGACTACGAAAGCCTGAAAAAAGTAAAGCGGGATATTATCATGGTGAGCATGTCTGTGATGGGACAAAAAAGTCCCCAAAGCTATTATTCCGGCTACGGTCTTACAGTGCATGCCCTCTCCGGCATGACGCGGCTGACCTCTTTCCCCGGCAGGCCGCCGCTGGGGCCAGGCTTCTCTTATGCCGACCATGTAGCCGGGCTATATGCCTCCATAGCCTTGCTGGGGGCGCTGGAAGAGCGGCGGAAAAACGGTGAAGGGAAGCACATCGATATTTCCGAGGTAGAAGCAATGGCGGGACTGTTGAAGGAGGCGGTGCTGGAACCCATAGGCAACAGTTCGTCTATCGCGGCGCCGCACAACGTTTATCGCTGCAGGGGAGGAAATCGCTGGTGTGCCATCGCGGTTTTTACAGACGAGGAGTGGCGGGGACTGAAAACAGCGCTGAGGAATCCGGCCTGGGCGGAGGATGAGAAGTTCGCCGCGTTATCCGGTCGGCTGCAAAATAAAGATGAGCTGGACAGGCTGATAACGGGCTTTACACAGGAACATACCGCCGGGGATGTAATGTCCCGGCTTCAGAAAAATGGCGTGGCGGCGGGTATCGTGCAGGATGCCGCTGACCTGTCTGAAGACCCGCAGTTAAAAGCGCGGGGATTTTTTATAAAAGACAAAAGAATACCCTTGGTGGACGCCGCGCCAATCAAAATGTCGAAATCAAAAGCGGAGTATAAACGAGAAGCCCCGGTGCCGGGTCGGGATAATGCCTATGTATATGGTAAACTGCTGGGTATCAGCCGGCGGGAAATAGCAGAGCTTAAGAAGAGTGGGGTAATTTAAGGGATAAACGTAATCCCCTTCCCCCCGTCTTGTCATTCTTCGTCGCTTCGTTCCTCAGAATGACTTTAAATACAACCTTCTCCCACAGGCGAGTGCGCCAGCGAGAGTGCCTGTCCTGAGCTTTAGTGTGAGCTCCGCCGAACACCTGCTTGCACCCCGAAGCCTTGGCTTAGGAGGGTCGAACCAGGCTTAAGTAAAATGTGAATTATTGACGGCTATTGACTTTGGCGATTAGAATAGCAGGAGCGAACGTAAAGGGAGATCGTGGACTATGAAGCATATCTGGGCGCCGTGGCGTATCGAATATATTAAAGCAGAAAAACCGGCCGGCTGTATCCTCTGCGATAAACCTAAAGAAAATAAGGATAAAGAAAATTATATTCTTTACCGGGGCAAGAAGAATTTTATAATACTGAACAGTTACCCCTACAATCCCGGTCACCTCTTAATAGCGCCTTACCGGCATATCGGAAACCTGGAAGAGCTTACGGAAGCGGAACGGAATGAGCACTATGAACTGGTAAGCCGGAGTATAGCGATGTTGAAAAAGGTGATGAAGCCGGCAGGTTTTAATATCGGGGCAAACCTTGGAAAAGTTGCCGGCGCTGGCATCGAAGACCATTTTCACAGCCATATCGTGCCGCGGTGGCAGGGGGATAATAATTTTATGCCCGTTTTGGGGGAGGTCAAGGTCATACCGCAGGCGCTGGCAGATACCTACGAAACACTAGTGGGTAAGTTTTAATACGCGGATATTTACTCTCTGGATGCGGATATCCGTTTCTTTTTAACAACGACGATAGAATTCCCCTCGGCGTCATCTAAGTTTTTTTTAGATAACTACTTTCAATCGGCAGGGTAAAGAAGCATTTCGTCCCGACGCCCTCCTCGCTCTCAAGCCAGATTTTACCGCCGTGGGCTTCAATCAGTCCTTTACAGATGGCTAGTCCGAGTCCGGCACCGGCCACGCCGGTCTTTTGCCCTAGTGTGGAATGGAACATCCGGTTAAATACTCGTGGCAGGTCGCTTTTAGGTATACCTATGCCGTGGTCGGTCACGGTAAAGAGTATGTCGTTGTTATTTTTTTTAACGGACAGCGTTATCTCCGTGCCGGGATTAGAATACTTAACAGCGTTATCAATAATGTGGTCCAGCACCTGACGGATACGCCTATCATCGATACTCATTTTCGGTAACTGTGGTGTCAGGTCCAACGTGAAAATATGGCCCGGCGCCCTGATGCGGGCTTCGTTGATAGCGGTCTGGCAAAGAATGACGATATCAGTAGGCGCTTTTTTAATGGAAAGCATGCCGGCGCCCAGGCGGGACATTTCCAGCAGTTGCTCGATTAGCTCTACCAGGCGGTCGGCATTTTTATCGATGGTCTCGAGGTACTCCCGCTTTTCAGCAGAGGTGAGTCTTTTATCATAATCCATGAGCATGGTAGCGAAACCTTTAATGCTGGTAAGAGGCGTGCGGAGTTCATGGGAGACATTTGCCAGGAGCTCCGTGCGTAGTTTGTCGACCTGTTTTAAGTTCTCGGCTTCGAGGGCTTGCGTTTCCATTCGTTTGTAGTCGGTAATATCGATAGTGACGGCCAGCACGCAGGGTTCGCCGTCGAGTTCAATCTGGTCGGCAGAATAGAGCATAGTACGCATTTCACCGGACTTGGTGCGGAAGAGATATTCTTTGCTGCTGACACGCCCGTGCTTTTTCAACCGACTAATTATATCT
>CAYGVP010000082.1:0-6596 GCA_964353385.1 uncultured Dehalococcoidaceae bacterium | reverse complement strand
CTGCATATTTTATATGCTTCTTTCTTATTAATGTCAAGAGATCTTTATTCTCGGGGAAATTAGCCATAGCTAGCCGCGTCCTCTCAGAAAGACGAAGAACTCAGGATATACCTGAAATCCCTGTGAGATATGAGTCCAAGCCCTCTTTTGAACGATCCATAAAAGCTTTATTAACGGATAGGATCACGTCCCTGGACATCTATGGCCGGGAAAGCAGGCCCGTCGAAGTAAGTAACTAAGGTGGGAAGCTACGAAAAAGATTCTTACGATTATCGCTTGTTAGGTCTTTATATCGGCGGGAGCAGAACAAGAATTCCAGACTTTATCCAACCGCCGGCGCCGCTCAATCGATATGCTGCGCCCGAGTCAGGTAAGTACCCGAAGATAGACTTCCCTCTTTCCATATGGCCATCCCATAATGCTCCACATGTTCATAAACGGGACCGATATCGTGCCAGCGCTCCTCGAGTTCTTTGTATGGAATAAATCCTCGCATGGCTTCAAGGGACGGGTCTTCAAAGAAAACGCCATCCCTGTCATATCCGATGGCGACGACCCAATGCCCCTCTTTCCATATGCCCTTATAGCTTTTCAAGGGCCGCCCTCTTTTGTCCTCGCCGTAAGCCTGAAGCATAATCAACACAGACCGTCCCTTGTCCAGGCAAGAGATCAATTGTTTCCTCGTCATATTCGGATATTCTTTCTTTTTTAGCTTCAGTTTGTTGACGAGTCTTCTGAGCTGATAGGGATGTGTCCCTTCCTCGGGGTCCATTCCCAGGTCAATCAGCATATCAATGAAATCTTCCTCATACTCCAGGCCTTGACGCTGACCGAAGAACCGGCTTATCGACATGATTGCCGCCGCCCCGCATGAATAATCCTCCTTTTGTACCGTGTCCGGCAATGGGACCTTAATGGCATTTCTCGGAATTGGATGGTATTTGTCAAACATATTGCACCTCCTTTGCTTTCTCAATCCTAACGGATGCCAATGGAAAAATCAACCCCCTTGCCGCTTCTCTACCCCTCGATTGAGAAGGGATTTGTTACGAAGAAATCAAGCCAATAATTGATTGACTTTTCGATTATTTGGTGCTAGCTTTGAAAAGCTGCAAAGAAAAAAGGGTTTTCAGAATATGCTTCTCGGCATTGTTACATATTTAGTCCGGAATACGCTTTATTCATAAGATAAATTGTCATGTTGATCATAGCTGCAATTTAATAGCCAGCTAGAATCTTATTTGGGGGTATAGAAATGCTAGAAACCGGCACGTATCATGGAAGTGCAGAAGGCTTAGATTTTAATTTTCGCATAGAACGAAATGCAGGGGGGAAGATCGGTACAGCGAGCGGGGATATTTTTCAAGGCAAACTCTTTCTCGCCTCGTTTGTCTGTAGTGAACCGGAAGAACTCGATGGTTGCAGAGTCCTGACGGGGAAGATCATATTTCGTGGAAATCCTGAACTATTTTCGGGTTCAGTAAGGTTGGAAGCTGATGAAAGAAATATTGGTTCATTCCAATTATCAGTGGACCTCGAGGGTGATCACCGAGATATCTTTGCGGGCAGGTTAGAATGGGACGGTTCGTTTCTAAGGCGAATGATCATCGAAGTGGATGGAATTGAGTTTTGTCAGCCGCCAAACAAGTATGTCACCCAGGATAAAAACGAAATGAGCATCGAAGAAGCATTTCGAAGAGCTGGATTTGACGCGCAAGTTCATGTGGATCCATTTGAGGGGCGAGGTTTAGCTGAAAATCAGATGCGCGGATACACGCTTGCAGAAATTCACGCTGCGATGGAAAGACTAAGATCAGAAACTTATGCCGACAGATTTCACGTTCACGTTTTTGTCTGCAGCTATCTTGCCGGCCGCAATAATCGGGGCGTTTTGGGCATTATGTACGATTTTGATGAAAACGATATGAATCATGTTCCCCGAGAAGGTATCGCCATCTTCTATGATCATCCCTTGATCTCCGATCCGCGAATTCCGGAAATGATCCGCAATCGTGAATATGTATTTACTGCCGTGCACGAAGTCGGTCATGCCTTAAACCTATTGCACAGCTTCGATAAAGCACGGCCGTCTGCCCTATCGTGGATGAACTATCCAAACCTTTATCCGAGGGGTTATGAGGCAGGCGCCGGATATGATGGGACTTCAGAATTCTGGCGGCAATTTGAGGAAAAATTCGACAAAGAAGAACTAAAGCATCTTCATCATGCAACCCCGAGAGAATTGCTTCCCGGAGGATTTCCCTTTGGTGTTTATGAAGAAGGCCTGAGTTACCCATTCGGCGGTTCCGTGGAACCAAGGCGGACACGGCTTGGCTCAAATCCTCTGAGAGTCATGCTCGGAATTGAGTTAACACTGGAACCGCTTAAACCCGAATATGAACTCGGCGAGCCAATCTTTTTGAAAATCGGCGTAAGGAATAGAACGTCGGGATCGGTTTATGTCCCTAATGCGCTCGATCCGATGGACGGATATTTACGGATAATAATGCACAAGCCTAATGGTGAGATTGCCCAATTTAAACCCCCGGTCAGGCTATGCAAACAGGCTCAACTTTTTCATTTGCCTGCTGGGCGAGAGTTTCCACATTCCTTTACAACTCCTTTGTTCTTATCAGCCAGGGGTCCCGAGTTCACTTCTCCCGGAACCTACAAGATATCCGCCGAATTGAAGGGCATAAATGGTTCCAGAATCATATATTCAGACGCCTGCACAATTAGGATCGTGACTCCTGATAGATCCACGGAAAAATTTGTCGAAGAATTTTGGAATAAAAAGGGGGCTCTCCGAGCCCTTTATTTGCGTCATCCACTAGTCGCACTCGAACAATGGAATGAAATTGACGAGCTCATGAAGAAAAGCCCCTTGGCGAGACGACCAAGCAATACGACATGGTCGTACTTCAATTATATTGCGGCGTTAGGATGGCTGACAGAATTTGCTGAAACGAGGGAACGCAAAATAAAGGAGATATCAAAAGATAATGCCATTCGGCATTTGAATGAAGTGAATCCAAAAGGTCTGCCGGATTCGGTCAATGTTCGCCTTGAAGGATTTGCCAAATTGGAGAGGGACGCATCCTCCAAACAAGATAATCTAACTAAACAAATCTATATTCGGGCAAAAGACAAGGGCCGAGCTGAAATCCCTCCTTCAGGGCTATTTGGCCATATCGGTCTTGACAAACAAAAAAGAGAAAGAGAGAGCAGGTTCAATCCTTTTGCCAGAATCCTTTTGACTTTAAAAGGGCAGCGCAGATTCGCCGATATTGTCTCGTGGAATATAGAGCATCTTGATTGGACAAGCCGATGGAATGATATACCGGAAATTGCAGAGTTGATTCGCAGTTTCAGCTGTGATTTCTGGGGCCTTCAAGAGGTCAACGAGACCTCCCTGAAAGAACTGACTTCCACGATTAACACGGACGGAATGTCCAGGTATGAATACAAGGTCATGCCTGGAAAAGGACAGCAATGCGGCGCGTTATTTCGCAGCGATACGACTTCAGTTCAGATGCTTAAAATCCCGGATGGTTTCTTCAAAGGCACGCTGGATGTAGAGATAACAGACGGCAAAACTAAAACAAAAGATGTTTTTCTTCGCACTCCTCTGCTGGCTGATGTCCGGATTATTAACGGGCAGGAAAAAGCATTTGATTTTCGATGCGCGGTTGTCCATCTCAAAAGTACGGATACGAGCATAAAGGACAAAGGCAACGGGCTCAGAGAACAAGCAGTCAAAGAGCTTATCCGATGGATTGAATACGATCGGACGCAGACCACCGAAAAGGATTATTTAATTCTAGGCGACATGAATGCAGAGACGGCACTTAATGGGCTCAAGGATTTTACCACCCAAGAAAATCTGAAGCTGCTATCTATCGGCATGAAGGATAAGTACGGAATGGCGGAAGCCATTACCAGGGTTGCCAGCAAAAGACTGCTTGATCATATCGTGATTACAGATGAGGCCCTTCCTTATATGCCGAAAGCGGATGAAAACGAACAGATAATCATCCGTTCAGATAAGACAATTCCCGAATGGACCAATAGTTTTTCCGATCATGTGCCTGTTGCCGTCCGATTCATTATCGGAGTAGACAAGGATTAGAATATAACGGAAGGAACATTTTTGATATCTATGAATTTTTTCCTAATATCCGGATTTATGATGAGGAGTTTGAAATGAGAATTAGGCTCCCATGGATATATATACCCAGAAGAAAGTTACTTTCCGACCCCCCAAGTTCGAGTGAGGGAGGAGGCTCGAAGTCTTTCATCAGCATCGTCGCGGCGACTATCGGCGCCCTCGGCGGTTTTGCCGCGATGTTCATAGGATTTGGGTATATAACAATCGCGAGCTTTTTGTCACGCCTCAAGATCTATGGATTGGTTGAGTTTCCCATCCAATTTTATAGAGAAGCTCCAATCAGCTTGATCAGGAATGGAATAGAAGTTTTTTCCGACAACTTTATTCATGCCGGGATATTCTCATGGATATTTCTTTTGATTTCGATTGGCACGCTCCTATTAATGATTATCAAAAAGATCGAATATAAATGGCTGAAAGCCATCTTCAGTTGGCTATATCTCATTGGAATTCTGGCTGTCATTTTTTTAACGCTTTTTCTCGAAACGTTCCGAAAAGACATGGGACTGACGGTCAACAAGAACGTGATCATTTTCTATTTTGTTATTCTCCCGGCTTTTGTATCTTTGTTTATTTTCCTTTCTAAGAATATTGAATATTTTAATATCCGCAATCCGCTGGAGGGGAAATTCGGAATTTTTCTTTTGTCCTTTATTATTTTATTTATAGCCATTCCCGTCTCTTATGGCTCGCATATATTTGATTTATATTTGTACGAGGTCACACAAGCGGATTGCAGTCAAATGCCCAGTATGCTCAAGGAAAAAGATGAATATACAATTTTTTATGTTATGGGACACACACAAGGAAGAGAGGTATTTGCGAGACTCAAGACAAAACCTCCATTTATAGTTCTCGTCGATAGGAATCTGATTCAGAGTATTAGCGTTAGGTACGAAAAACCAAAAATGACACTCAGAAAATTATTCGAAGAACAAATTGAACTCGATCGGCAAGGCGAGGAAACGATCATCAAAGAAAATATGCGCAATATTGAAAATATTTCACCACAGGATAAAGCAAAATGGAAATGAAGAAAAATAATTGCTTAGTCATAGCGGCAGCTTGCGTAGCAGGTTTTATGAGTTGCGGAATGTTTATAGAGCAAAGATTATTAATTTACCCTGGGACGGGCGTTGGCTCAATAAAAATCGGGGACGAGTATACGAAGTTCAAAACAGCTAATTCAAAATACATAAATCCCGATCGTCTACAGAAAGTCAAGTCTAAGAATGGATCTGAGATGTGGGTTCCGGTCGATGAGCTCGGATTAATATTGATCTATGATTTTAATAAAAAAATAATTAGACGAATCGTCGTAAAAAACAAGTCGATTTTTGTCGAGGGAAAAAATATAAGCGTCGGCAGCTCCATATCCGAGCTACGAAAAGAATATAAAAAGGAATATAAAGAAAAAGATCTTGCAAAGCCGAAAGACGGAGAATTATGGTACTGGTCCGTCGATAATATCGGGATAAAATATTGGATTAATAAAACCGATAATAAGATTGCGGCGATCGAAATCTATAAACTTCCTTAAACTGGTCTGACCTAAACTCGGCTTGACAATGGAAGCCAAGTCAAAAGGCATCCTATTTTTGTGCATCGGAGAATAATGACGCTATTCGTCTTTGGCGCGTGTCGCCCTTTACGGCATACCTCTCCATGCGCTTGACGAAACCCTGGTACATGGAGAGTGCTGCCTGCTCGTAAAATTTATTGATGCCCTTTCTGCGTTCCGGAGAGATCGCACGGTAATACCCCGGGCCAGGGTTCATTGTTACACGGACCCGATAATCCTCGCATGATTTGATCGCCGCATCGACAAACGCTATCTCGTAATCCGCATCCCCCTCGCCGGCCAGCCGTCGTTTCATCGCCGTAAGAGCAGCGAACGGTTTCTTCAACGATTCCGGCAACTCAGCGGGAGCCTGTGCTTGAGGACCTTTTTCGGGAATGAGAGCTGGAAATACAGGGTAGGCCGTGGTCGGGGATTCCCCGGGCCATCCGCCCTCTGTTGTCATCTCAATTTTCGCATTTTCCGGTAATTCATTGTACATGAGAACGACTTCATCAGACGACTTGACATTCATGACCCGGCCATTGACCTTAACCGACTTCACAATTGGCCCGCCATTACGACATGAAAGGGTGAGTCTCTTATCCCCAAAGCGAACCGGTTGTTTCTGTGTGTAACGAGTGATCGATCCCGGGACACGAGGCCGGAGAATGAGCCTGTCGGACCGATAGTCGAAATCGAAGAGTCCGCGGATCGTCGCCCCAGGTATGGCAAAGTTATCGATCATCACGCTTATGCCGCCGACCTGATGCTGGCCTGTATCGGACCATGGATTATTGGTGTTTTCACCGAACTGCGACCAGGGCGCGTCCATCCGGAAGTCCTTGGCCCATTTCATGGCCCGTGAAG
>CAYGVP010000081.1:0-6640 GCA_964353385.1 uncultured Dehalococcoidaceae bacterium | reverse complement strand
TACCGTCGTCCTTAATCGGTAAAATTGTATTAAAGACTTCGGGGTGCGCCTTTGCCACCTCATCCAGCAGGATAACGCGGAAAGGTCGCCGCCTCACGGCTTCGGTAAGCTGCCCGCCCTCGTCGTAGCCGATATACCCCGGCGGCGCTCCGATAAGACGCGATACTGTGTGCTTTTCCTGGTATTCGCTCATATCCAGCCGCACCATGGCGTTCTCATCATCGAAGAGGAACCAGGCAAGCGTGCGCACCAGTTCGGTCTTGCCCACGCCCGTCGGACCCAGGAACATAAAGCTCCCTATCGGTCGCCGCGGGTCTTTAAGCCCCGCCCGACTCCTCCGTATCGCCTCGGAGATAGCTGCTACCGCTTCCTCCTGGTCTATCAACCGCTCATGGATACGCTCCTCCATGTGTATCAGTTTCTGGGCTTCGCCCTCCAGCATTTGCGATACCGGAATGCCCGTCCAGCTGGATATCAGCTGGGCGATTATTTCTCCGGTCACTTCTTTGCTGATTTTCTCTTTCTTCAGCCAGTCCTCTTTGGCTTTATTGTATTCCGGTTCGAGTTTGAGTCTTTCCGCCCTTAATTCGGCCGCTTTCTTAAAGTCCTGCGTTTGCGATGCCGCCTCTTCTTCGTTGGAGAGCCGTTTCAGTGTCTGCTCCATTGTTTTAACTTCCGGCGGTGCGCTTTCGCTGTCGATACGCAGTTTGCTTGAAGCTTCGTCAATCAGGTCGATGGCTTTATCCGGCAGCTGCCGGTCGGATATATAGCGCTGTGAAAGCTTGGCGGCCGCTTCCAGGGCGTCGTCGGTGATTTTTATCTTATGGTGCGCTTCATAGCGGGGACGCAGTCCTTTCAATATCTCGATAGTCGCTTCTACGCTCGGTTCATCGACGAAGACCGGCTGGAAGCGCCTCTCCAGCGCTTTGTCTTTCTCGATGTGTTTTCTATATTCGTCTAATGTAGTGGCGCCAACACATTGCAGTTCGCCGTGCGCCAGCGCCGGTTTAAGCATGTTGCTGGCGTCGATAGCTCCCTCCGCCGCGCCTGCCCCCACTACCGTATGTAT
This sequence comes from uncultured Dehalococcoidaceae bacterium, assembly GCA_964353385.1. Lineage (GTDB taxonomy): Bacteria > Chloroflexota > Dehalococcoidia > Dehalococcoidales > RBG-16-60-22 > RBG-13-51-18. The sequence continues at coordinate 5,571 of CAYGVP010000081.1, read as the reverse complement.
TTCATCTATAAAGAGGATGACCTCTTTTTTAGCTTCTTTAACCTCGTCTATGACTGCCTTGAGGCGCTCCTCGAACTCGCCGCGGAACTTGCTGCCCGCCACCAGCGATCCCATGTCAAGGGCGATTACCTTGCGTCCTTTGAGCGAGTCAGGCACGTCATCGGCGGCGATTTTCTGCGCCAGCCCTTCGGCGATAGCGGTCTTACCCACCCCCGCCTCCCCCACGATGACCGGATTGTTCTTGGTGCGCCGCGTCAGTATCTGCATCACGCGCTTGATTTCATTCTCCCGCCCGATTACCGGGTCGAGTTCGCCTTTGCGGGCAAGTTCGGTAAGGTCGCGCCCGTACTTTCGCAAGGAGCGATACTTGCTTTCCGCGCGGGAGTCATCGACACGCCGACTGCCCCGCAGCTTTTGCAGAGCGGCGTACACTTTCTCCTGGGTTACCCCGGCGCTGTGCAGTAACCTGGCAGCATCGCCTTTATCGTCGCTGACCATCGCGATGAGCAGGTGCTCGGTGCTGATAAACTCGTCCTTGAGTCGGTTCGCCTCTTCATCGGCTTTCTGCATGAGTTGGGCGATACGCGGTGTGGCATATATCTGCCCTGTCTGATAAGCGACCTTTGGCGTATTTCTAAGGATTTCTTCTACCTGGTTCCTGATGCCATCCGTGTTGACATTTAGTTCCTTTAGAATTTCTCCTATCAGTCCCTGCCGCTGGACCAGCAGCGCTAAAAGGATATGCTCCACATCCCACTGGCTGTGCTTGAACTGCATCGCCATCTGCTGGGACGTTTGTACTGCTTCCTGGGCTTGTTCCGTAAAACGTTCCTGCCTCATTATTCGTCGCCTCCCCTCAATTGTTCTATTTCTTTTTGCGCCTGTTCCAGCTCATGCTGGAGCTCGCCCACGCGCTGCATCATGCGTAAGATGACCTCCACCCCCGGCAGATTAATGCCCATATCGTCTACCAGGGATTTTACCCTTTTCAGCAGGGCGATATCATAGTCCGAGTAAAGGCGCACGTTGCCCCGCGAGCGGCGCGGCTGGATGACGCCGACCCTCTCATAATAGCGCAGGGTGTGCGTATGCACGTCCAGCATCCTTGCAGCGACACTGATAACATAGCGCGGTTCCTTTTCACTCATTTCACTGTTCATAATTTACCTCGCCTTGAATTCAGGCCGGACGTAACTTATTTAGCTGCCTGAATAGTTCTCTTTCTTTCTCCGTAAGCCTGGTGGGCAGGACGATATTAACTTTCGCTTTAAGGTCGCCCCGCGTCGATTTTCCCAGATGTGGCATGCCCTGTCCCCCTAGGCGAAAGATGCGGCCGTTCTGGGTTTCCGGCGGAATTTTTAGCGCCAGCTTGCCTTTTAACGTGGGCACCTGTACCTCCCCGCCCAGCACCGCCATCGTCAAAGGCACGAATATTTCTGTAGTCAGGTCGTCGCCCTGTCTTTGAAAAATGGGGTGGGGGACGACGCTGACGTTGAGATAGAGGTCGCCGCTGGGACCGCCGCCGTAGCCCGGCTGCCCTTTGCCGGAAATCCGCACGCGCGAGCCGGTGGTCACGCCTGCCGGGATTTTTACTTCAAGTCGGTTGATATTTGCCACCACGCCGACGCCGCGGCATGCCGAGCAGGGGAGGTTTTGGATGCGTCCCGTGCCGTGACAGGCCGAGCAAGGCTGCTCTCCCTGCAGGTTTATCATGCGGCTGGAGCCGTTGAAGGCTTCTTCCAGCGTTACTTCTACGTTCGTTTCGAGGTCCTGGCCGCGTCTGGTTTGAGCGCGCCGTGAAGCCCCGCGCGAGCGCAGCCCTCCGAATAGCTCATCGAAAAGGCTGTCCATCCCGCCGATATCCCCGCCGAAGTGGAAGCTGGAGCCGTCGCCGGTAGTGTACTGCCGGTACTGCGCCTGCTGCTGTTCAGCCTGCTCTATCTGGTCGGCGTACTGCCACTTATCGCCGTATTTATCGTATTTCCGGCGTTTTTCCTTGTCCGATAGAACCTCGAAAGCGGCGTTGATTTCCTTAAACGTAGCCTCCGCAGACTTATTTCCGGGGTTAACATCGGGGTGGTACTTGCGTGCCAGTCTCCGGTACGCCTGCTTGATATCCTTATCGGTGGCGTCTTTTTTAACGCCCAGTATGTCATAATAGTTCTTACCAGCCATTGCTTATCTCCGTTATTATATATTATATCATGCTATTAGCTATCATGTCAATATAAAATAAGGAAACTTAATAATGCAATGTTAAGTTATTCTCTCTTAAATAGAATTATTTTAAGTTTTTATCTAAAATGTTATTATTAAAATTAAGTAACTAAGGCGTTTTTTATCGGATGATGTGAAATGAAAAAATTGTTATCTAGATTCTCGGTTGCCGTTTTCCTTGCCCTTATCCTGTTCCTTGTTTCAACGTTTGCTCTGCCATGTATTCCGGCCAGTGCTGCCTCGACGCCGGAATGCTGGGCTGTCATTGCGGGAGTTTCCAATTACCAGTTTATTAACGACCTTAATTATAGTGATGATGACGCGCGGGAACTTTCAGATACGTTGAGCCCGGTCTGGGGTACCAGCCACATACGACTATTGACGGACTCTCAGGCGACTAAAACAGCTATTCTCTCTGCTATTTCCTGGCTGGCAAGTAACGCCGATGCTGATGACACCGTACTGTTCAGTTTTTCAGGCCACGGTTTTTCTCTGGGATATTTTTGCCCTTATGATACCTCTGTCTCTAATTATGCAACGATGATATCTTCTTCGGAATTAGCCAACTCCTTAAGGTCGGTACATGCTAATAAATCCATCGTTGTCCTGGATATTTGCTATGCGGGAACTTTTCAAAGTAATTTATCCTCCAATGGGCGGGTAACCATGATGGCTTGCCGTTCGAACGAGTATTCGACCGAGTCTTATTCGCTAAGAAACGGCGTCTTCACCTACTATATTTTACATGCGCTTGGGAATTTCGATACAGTCGATACCAACCACGATTATGAGCTTTCCGCCGAGGAAGTCGCTGCGTATGCTTACCCTAATACTTACCAGTATGATTATTCGCAACATCCCGTCACTGATGACCGCTACTCTGGCGAGCTGGCGCTTCTGGCTAAATTCGTGTTTGCCACAAATATTTATCTTACGTACGACACGAGTTTCACGCTGGATGGCAAAACCTATTTAGGTGCAGTGCCGTCGCCGCTTATCTGGGTGCCCGGCCTTTCGCACACCATAACTGTTCCCCAATTGGTGGATACGGGCAAAGGCACAAGATATGTCTTTACCCAGTGGAACGACGGCAGCGTTACGGTCACCAGGATTATCACTAAAGGGTCGTATACGGCGAATTATGATGAGGAGCATTTCCTCAAAGTAATATCCGCCCTCGGTGAAACCAAGGGAGACGGCTGGTATAAAGATGGTTCGAAAGCCGTTTTTTCCGTAACATCTTATATCGAATTACCGGATACGAAGCACTACTTCACCGGCTGGACCGGCGACTATTCGGGCACGGGCTCGTTAGCCACGTTATATATGGATGCCCCGAAAACGGTAACGGCCGGCTGGCGACATGAATACCTCCTGACGCTAAATTCGAAATACGGTACGCTCACCGGCGCCGGCTGGTACGGGGATGGCGCAACAGCCGGTATTTCGGTAACGCCTTATATCGAATTACCGGACACGAAGCATTACTTCACCGGCTGGAGCGGCAGCTATTCGGGCACTTCGTCCTCGGCCTCGCTAGCGATGAGTAATCCGAAAGTAATCGACGCCAACTGGCGGCACGAATACCTCCTGACGCTTAATTCGGAATACGGCGAGCCTACTGGAGCAGGTTGGTACAAAGAAGGTGAAACGGCATCCGTCTCCGTGGAGCCGATACAGGGCGTGATTATACGGCAGATTTTCACCGGCTGGAGCGGCGACCTTACGGATATAGAGGCGGCATCTTCGGTAGCGATGAATTCGCCCAAGGTTATCACGGCTACCTGGCGGACGGACTATATTCAGCTTTATATCCTCATCGGTGGGGTGGTGGTCTTAATCGGGGCGATTATTACTACTATCGTTCTCGTACGCCGACATAGACGAGTGGTATAAAAACAGTTGACAATCCGCCTCTCTCACGTGTAATCTATCAATGAGGGGTTTCGATGCCATCTTGTCCTAATTGCGGACGCCAAACATTAAGGACGAAAGACTGGGCTTGCCAGTGGTGCGGCTATCCGCTTGTATCGCGGGCCTTTAAAAAGATAGATAAGACATTCAAGGAACTCCAGGAAGAGCGTAGCCTTACTTCCAGGTCGGCGCAATCTGAAGAAGAAGAGGAGTTCGAGCCTGAATATACACCCGAACCAGAGCCTGAACCCGAACCTCCGCCAAGAACCAGGCCGCCGGTAAAGCCTGCCTATAGACCTGTTCCTGAACCCAGACCTGCCCCAAAACCTGAACCCAAACTGGCTCCTGAAACTGTCTCCAGACCCGTTGAGCCCCCGGTTCCGCAACAGCCGGTAATACAGTTGTCTTCCGCAGAACCGGCGCCTGCTCCTCCGCCTCGGGCTGAAGTTGCCCCGGCGCCGGAACCTTTAATTACCCCACCGCCGCTGCCGAAACAGGAGCTTCCTTCAGCGTCAAAGCCGGTAGCGCCTCCGCCGGCGCCCAAGCCGGAAATAAAAATTCAGTCTGAACCTGCCCCCATAGCCACGATAAAGCTGGAAGAAATCCAGGACGGCACGGAAATAACCGCTGACCAGATTGATGCGCTTTTCAGGGCGGAAAAGTCCGCGGCTAACTCAAAATTTGTGGGTAAGACCCTGGTGATAAGCGGCATCGTGGAGAAGGTGTTCGTTAGAGAGCATCTGGAAATACGCTATATCATGCTTACCGGCACGCAAAAGAAAATGGTGTGGAGCCTGCGTTGTACGTTTGATAAAGATGAATCTTCTAAACTCACCCGCCTTAACGAGGGGCAGGCAGTGGTAGTGCGCGGCAAGTACGATAGCTATAGCAAGAATGTCATCTTTAAAGAATGCGTGCTGGTTTAGCGGATATTATTTTCCATGATTTCCAGCAATTTGTGTAATATGCGGGCGGTCGCGCCCCAGATAACCATTCCCTTATAGTTGTACGCAAAGGAATCTACTTTTTTACCTTCTATTATCTCGGTGTCCGCCTTCAGGCAGTCCTTGTCCAGCAGCGCCGTGATCGGTACGCTGATTACTTTTTCCACTTCCTCCTTGCTTATTGTAAAATGGTACGGCCACGGTATTTTAGCGAGAAACGGCGTGACGATGAAGTTAGAGGTCGTCGTTATCTCGTCGTCCAGCTCCCCAAGTATCGTAACATCTTTTCGGCGCAAGCCTATCTCTTCCCCTGCTTCCCGCAGGGCGGTATCCAGTAGCGTTTTGTCCTCCTTATCCCGCATTCCCCCCGGGAAAGATATCTGCCCTTTATGTTCTTTTACTTTCATCGTCCGCTTTATGAAGACTATGCTGTATTCTCCGTCTTGTTGGTAGATTGGTATCAATACGGCGGACGATAATCGCCGTTTATCCGTAA
>CAYGVP010000080.1:0-6670 GCA_964353385.1 uncultured Dehalococcoidaceae bacterium | reverse complement strand
CCCGACCACTACCCCGACGATGCCAGCGCCCTGCGGTACACGGAACGGGACATGAGCATCATGCGCCAGCAACTCCACGCCGCCAACCAGCGGGTCGCCGAACTCGCCCAGGATGCCAAGACGTGCGCCGACTGGGCTGGCGAACTCAACGAGAAACTCCACGCCGCCAGCGCCCAACTCGGGCGGGTGCGGGAACACGTTGCTGCGTTCAAACCCACCAGCGAGTGGCTGCGAGAGCACACCGAGTTGCTGCGGGGGGGGACATGATGGAACGTCTATTCGGTTGGGTTAGTTTTGCCTTCACAACCATCGGGGCAACGTGGCTCGCTTTTTTCGGTGATTCGGTCTGGCCGTGGATAGTGTATATCGTGGCGGCGGTCTCGGGCATCGTCCATAACCACCGGGAGAAGAACGGCAGCATGACCATCACGTTCGCTTTCTACCTGGCAATGAACGTCGTCGCGCTCGTGCGCAACATCTGGTTCTGGTGGGGCTGATGGCCGAGCTCACCTCTTTTTTTTCCCTTCTATTTTTCGTTCCGATCCGGGGATATATAGATATAGGCGTAAGGCAATAGTTTTCGTACTGGATTTAGTTCCGTTCCGTTCTCTACATAGGGATCGATATGGGCCGACCTCCGATAGGCACTCGAGCAATGACACCTGCAGAGCGCAAGGCCCGGTTCAATCTCGGCCAAACTAAAGCGGGCGGAGGGCAACCCCCCAAATCGCACTCGCACTCCACGCCTTCTTCTTTTCCATCCCACAGCGTCTCGCCCGCAGCCCCTCGAACGGGCCCGCCCGCACTCCCTCCCCACGTGCAATCAGCCCTCGCCCTCCTCGGCGGGAAGTTACGCACCTACGACGAGGCGAAGGAACTACTCAAGGACGCGCAAGTCTGGGACCTCAAATTATCCCAACAGCGAAAGGGCTACCGCCGCCCGGCCATCACGTACCAGTGGCAGCACGAGATCGCCGACGCGACCCAGCTGTACAAGGTCACGTTCGTGGAGGGATCCCGGCGAGTCGGTAAATCGAACGCCGCGTTTCTCGGTGCCATCGAGAACATCCTCAACGGGGCCAGGCAGATCGACCTCTACGGGGCGAAGAAGGACAGCGCTGCCCGCATCATGCGCGACCTGCGATATGACCAGTTCAGCTACGAGTGCATCGACCCGATCATCGTTGACAGCACGGCGACCAAGCTCACGTTCCAGAACGGGGGCGTGATCGAGGCACACGCTTCCGTCCCGAGCGATGCGAAGGGCTTCAAGAGCCCGGTCATCTGGTTCGAGGAATTCGACCAGTTGCTGCGCCTCCAGCCCAAGGTCATAGCCGCTGCCGTCGGCGTGTTGTTGTCAGAGCCGAACGCACGCCTCATCATCACGGCCAACAAAGACACGGGCGCGTTCAAGTTGTTCGAGGACATGCTGACCAAGCCCGAGTTCGCCGACGACGTGCGGTTCTTCAGCATCGACGACTCGCAGGCACCGCACATCGAGGCGTCGGGGAACACGCCACTGGTGAAGGCGTTCATGACGGCGACCATGGGGAACGACTATGCCGAGCAGCAGATACACAACGTGGATTCGTTCGAGGGCGATGTATTCCACGTGAACCTGGTCATCGATGCGTTCAACACCTACGACGAGTGGATGGCAGATGCGGGGTTCTTCGATCCGACCAAGGCCAGAACGCGGAAACAACCGCAGCGGGCGTGCATCGGCGTGGACCCAGGGCACGGGCACGCGACGGGGATATTCATCGCGGGTTACAGCAACGGGCACGTGTTCGAGCTCGAGTCACACGAGTTCGTCGGCAAGGCACTCGACAAGAAAACGAGCCAGAAACCCGTCACGGAGGAGTACCTCAAGAGCTTCGTGCTGGGCAAGGCACGCGAGTACAACGCCATCATCGTGTGCGAGACGAATAGCGGGGGATCCTGGTGGATGGATCACTGGCGGGAGACGGCGGGCGGCCGCGGCGTGAAGCCGTCCGACTTCGGGAAGGACGGCACGATCAACGATAGGAACTCATACATCCACGAACTATCACTGCTCATCAACGAAGGCAGGTTCCATTACTGCTCCGACCAGTTGCGAGGGCAACTGATTTCATATTCCCCTGACGACCGGGACTCTGTCGAGTGGAGCAACAAGGGCGACCTGGCCGACGCGTGCTTGCACGCGGTCAAGTTCTTGATCAAGTCAGAGAAAAAGCAATTGAAACAAACGGTATGGGATGGTAGATAGAGACATGACAGACAAGAAAACACGCATCTTGATATGCGGGACGCACGAGGCGTTCGAAATGCTGAAACCCGCGTTCCAGCCACCGGACGACTACTCGCTGCTGTGGACCGACCAGCCCCTCGTCGCGAACCCAGACGTGGACTGGATCGTCGGCTTCCACTACCGGCACAAGGTGCCGACGGCCATATTGGACGAACACCCGCACCACGTGCTGAACATCCACCCGTCGTTGCTCCCGCTCAACCGCGGGGCACATCCGGACTTCTGGGCATGGTACGACAACACCGAGCACGGGATCACGATCCACGAGATGGACGAACACATCGACACGGGACCGATACTCGTCCAGACCGCCGTGAACGTACAGACCTCGGCGGGTCACGATGGGACACGATACACGTTCGCGGACGTGTATGCCGACCTGGACACGGTCGCTGCCTACACGTTCAAGGGCACGTGGGACGACATCAAGGCGGGGTACATGATGCCCAAGGCGCAGCCCATGGGCGGGACGATGCACCGGGTGGCTGACCTGGCACGGGTGGCTTATCTCCTCCCGCAGGGGTGGAACACCCCCGTCGACTTGATGACGACGCTCCTCAAGGCGTGCAAGATGGGGGGGTACACGTGACGACCGACATCGCGGTGCTCGGCCCGCTGGGGGATGACGAGTGCGCCCGGTACATCGGCGACGGGCTCACTGCCATCGGCGCGACCGTGCGACTCATCGACCCGCTCCGCGTCCGGGACATCCTCAAGCCCCTCGGGCTGGACATGCTCAACCACCACTACCACTACCGGAAGCCCGTCTCGCTCAAATGGCTCGCCGAGCACCACACGGAACGATGCGACATCCGCGGGTGCTCCATTTTCTTCATCACCGACCAGCCGGTCGAGTACGTGAACGACCTCGAGCCGCTCGACGACCTCGGCAACAAACCGATCGTCGTCGCGTACCATAACGAGTACAACCAGCCACCTGGCTGTTTGAACGCCGACATCGTCGCCTATGGCCAGCCACAACTGCGCGGGCTCACACAAGCCCTCTACCCGTGGCAATCGGCGAATTGGCGACGGGAATTTGACCTCCCCGGCGCCGTGTTCCTGGAGCGATACACCCGCGTCACCGAGAAAACCTATCCCGGCATCGTCTGGGTCGGGGACAACTCGGCGGGGACGTACGGTGGTGGTGGCGAGCGGTATGGGAAGTGGCACTCGCTGGCATATGACATCTGGCACAGCATGGACGAGAAGGTGGAACTGGCCCGCGCCCAGGGTATCAGCATCCGCGACCAGCATCCAGAGATCGCGAGGGAGGAGTACCTGAGCGAGACGCAGAACGCGCGGGCGGCACTGATGATCCACCCGGACCACATCTGGTGCAGCAGGCGACTGTTCGAATCGATCGCTGTCGGCACCCTCCCCATCATCCACGTGCAAGTCGAGCGGTACGCGTCGCCGCACAACCCAGGCCGCGAGTACAACTGGCGGTTGGACAAGGTCTACACGAACGAGCGGTTCCTGGCACAGATGGGGTTCGTGAACGGGGTGAACTGCTTGACGTTCACCGACTTCCGGCAGTTGCCGTTCCTCGACAAGTTCGTTAAGGAGAACCCGGCCTTGGTAGCAGAGATGGTGGATCGGGCATACGAGCTCGTGCGTGACCGGCACACGTTCCAGCACCGGGCGCGCCAGGTGTTGAGCGAGGTGCAGTTGTACCGTGACATCGTGGTGCACGCGGAGCAAGAATCGAAGACCGGCGTGGGGTTACCCTACCAGCAGATGGAGGTGCAGCTGTGATGATGACCAACGACCGGGCCGACGCCATCCGCGCCCTCAACGCCATGCACGCTACATGGAACGAGACGACCGATGCCTACACGCGGTGGATGGACGACCTGGCATTCATGGCGTCCCTGATGGAGCGGTTCCCGGACGACTGGGTCACGAAGGGCCGCCACGCGGTGCACGTCGAGCCCGAGCAGAAAACGACATTCCTATGAGTGAACTCACATGAGAAACCCATTCAGACGCACTAACACGACCACCACGCTCGTCCCCCGCAGCAATGCCGGGCCGGGCCTCTACTACAGCGACGCACCCGTCAATGTGGAAGCGCTTTGGAACGGCAACACGCGCTACTGCGACCCGCTCGTGCGCGACCATATCATCGACAGCAGCATCCCATCCCACCGCGAGCGGGTCAGCAACGAGGACCCGTTCGGCATACTCATCACGCGGGTGTTCGCGTGCATGTCGTTCGCCCGCGCACCCAAGTTTTACGCCAGTGACGAGCAAGGCGCCCCCGAGATTATGCAAGACGTGCGGGCGGTGCTCACGAAACTGCACGCGTGGGAGCTCTGCGCCGAGGCGTGCAAGGAGGTGCTCGTGCACGGCCACGTCGAGGCATACACGTGGCTCGACCAGGACGAGAACGGCGCGCCATCGTTGATGGCCGAGGTCTACTCCGCCCTCCAGATCACGCCTGCCGACATCACCCGCGACGACATGAACCACATCGTGAAGTGGATGGTCCGCGGCAGGTACCCGACCGTCCCCGCCGGCTACAACACGTCCAACCTCAAGACCATTAAACGCGAGTTCGAGCCCGGCATGGACGGGCTCATCGTGCACACCCGTGGCGACTACAACAAGAGCCTGGGCTACGGCTACGGCCGGCTCATCGCCTTGTGGGATCCGATCACGAAACTACGCATCACCAGCCATAGTGATGCCAAGCGGAACGAGATATTCCCGCTGGTCGTGTACCCGAGCAGCTGGGAGGAGGACGACGTGGCTGGGCTGTTCGCGTCGCTCGCACACGTGGACGAGAACGCCGGCCTCGCGGTCAAGTCGGCCGAGGACACCGAGGGAAACCCCATCGTCGGCCTCCCCACGATCGCGTGGCGTTCTCCTGCGGAGGACGCGCCGAACGTGAGTGGCGAGGGCGGCCCGCGCGGCCTCCCGAGCGAGATCGTCCGGTTCTGCGCGTTGTCTGGGATAACCATCAAGGAACTCGCTGGCGACCCGGGCGGCGCCCAGGAAGCGGGTGCCACGGACGTGGCGCTCGCCCTGGAAAAGAACATCCAGGAGTTCAACTACTCGTGTCGTCCCTTCTTGGAAAAACTCATCCTCCAGCTCGTGAAGTGGGGGCTCCAGGCCGAAGAGTCATTCGTCATCAAGGGACACTGGGAGTGGGAGCGCGACGAGGCGCTGCTCGCCCAGGCCGCGATGGTCGACCAGGACATGGAGAACCAGACCAAGGAGGCGGATGCGACCGAGACGAAGGCGGAGCAGAAGCCGGCAAAGCAGAACAGCGCAGCCATCGTGGAATGCGAGTGGGAAGATGCGTGCGTCGAGCACGGGTACGACCTCATCCCGATCATCCGCGAGAACATGCCCCCTCCTGGCGTCATGGCACCCATCACATCCAGCTGGGTAAAATCATACGGGTACGACCAAGGGAACGAGGCGTTCTACCTCCAATTCCACGGCTCCGACGCGACGTTCCAATACCCGAACGTGCGGAACCCGAAGGGGATGGCGAAGCGGATCGAAGGCTCCGGATCCCCGGGCGGGTTCGTGTGGCGCGACCCCGAGCTCGGCGTGCCCGCGAAAACACATTACGACAAACTGGGCGGCATGCCGCAACAGATGGCCCCAGCGGGCGGCTCCCAGGCGGAGCTCGATCGGCAGTCAGAAGAGCAGCGTCTCGAGAAGACCAGCCAGTTCGGCACCAAGGTCCCGGCGCGTGCCCCGAACGTCGAGGGCTACCCGTCGCAGACCGAGGCGCGTTCCGAGCACGTGACGGGCACGGTGCCTGGCCCCGGGCCATTCGACCTCGCAGGAATACAAGCGCAGTTGCGCGGGATGCAGCGCTCGATGCCAGCCCAACAGCAACCGCAGCCAGGCGCACGACCAGCGCCGGGGCTCGGGCCACAAGCGCCGGGCGTGATGGGTATGCCCATGCCATCGTTGCTCGGCACGCCGAACCTCACGCAACCAGTGCCACTATCCACGGCGGCAGCGGCTCCCGAGGCACACCCGAAGATCGCGGCGACCGGTCACGGCGGCCACGCGAAACAAGGCCGGCCGAGCAAGGCGTCCAAGAGCGGCGGCACGTTCAAGGGCGTGAACTGGAACTCGGCACCCATCCCGGTACAGCGGGCCAACGCGTCCCTCGCCGACCTCTCCTATGCGCAGTTCAACGAGCTCGCGCAATCGGCGACGGCTCACCAGTTCAGCAAGGACACGTTCACACGGTTCCGCACGATACTCGAGAAGTTCAACGGCCAGGTATACCGCACGAACCACGTTAGCACCGGTAACTCGATGAGCTTCAAGGACCATCCGTATCTCTACGAGGAGAACGGCGAGATCGTCGTCGAGTACCCGTGCCCGAAGGACTGGAAAACGAAC
>CAYGVP010000079.1:3175-6697 GCA_964353385.1 uncultured Dehalococcoidaceae bacterium | reverse complement strand
CTATCTTCAACTCCCGCACAAGTCTAAAAGTATCCCGCATTTGTTCTTTGGTTTCACCGGGTAGACCGAGAATGAAATATCCTACGACTTCCAAATCAATTTCTTGGCAATATTTAACAAGCTCTTTAGCCTTATCTAAATCTACCGGCTTTCTAATAATTTTATGCAGCACATGTTCGTTGCCGGATTCGATGGGGAAAAACAATCGTATAAACCCTGCCTCTTTCATTTTTCGTAAAATATTTTTGTTTAGCTTCGGGATAAATACGCCGCTGGGAACGTCAATGACGAGGTCTATTTTTTCATTGATAAGAAAATCTAGAATGATATTTAATCTATCAACATCGAAATTAAAGTTATCATCAACAATGATAAGCTCTTTTATGCCAAAACGCTCATGAAGCAGCTTAATCTCTTTAATTACATTTTCCGCCGAGCGGGTTCTTATATGCCTGCCCCAGGTGTCCCGACCGCTGCAAAAAAAACAATTTAGCGGGCATCCCCTGGAGGTGAGTATGGTCATAAAAGGATGCCTTTTCACCGCGCCTCCTTGAGAGTACTTTTGGTTTAGATATTTATCCATCTTAAAGAGATGCCAGGCAGGAAAAGGAATTTCATCTAAATTTTCAATGAACTTTCGGTCTTGATTTACCTTAATTACGCCGTTTTCCCGGTAAGTAATACCAGACACATCTTTTAGAGCACCGCCATTATTTAAGGCATTAATTAATTCAAGGAAAGTGCGCTCCCCCTCCCCGAGAACTCCAAAATCAATATTGTTATCGCTCATAACTAATTCGGGTACGGCAGATATATGAGGGCCGCCGACCACGACTTTTAAGTCCTTATTATAATCTTTTATAACCTTCGCCATAGAATGTAGAGCAAACTGCTGTATAGAAAAAAGATTTGAGATACCGATTATGTCCGGTGAGAAACTGGAAATTTCAGATAGAATTTCCTTATCCGATAGCCCAATTCTATAATATTTATCATCATATGCAGTCTTGTTTTCATATCCCTCGGTAAAAGCATCAACAATTTTTATTTGAAACCCTCTCTCCTCTAAATAGGATGCAAGATAACCTATGCCCAAAGGAAAGAAGGGGAAAAAATCCATTTTCTCTTTAGAAACATAGTGAGGTGGATTTATAAGAAGTATCTTATTTATTTTCATCTTCGCTATTTTACCTCCCGTTCAACAGTCCCAAACACCATCAGCTTTGTAGCTATATTCTAACTCCTGAGTCCTAAAATTCTATTCTAAATGAAAGGAACTCTTCAAGTATTTCTTGGGTGTTCATTGGATAATCCGTCGGTTTACGATAAAAAGGATAAGGCTTGGTGCTTTGCTCCAGCACGGCAATCGGTGCAGTCAGTCTCAATATCTGCGGGGATATACCGGAAAGGTCGCTATATAACCTCAACCAAACCTTAAAATAGTCTACTAACTTATATTCAGCGATGAAAGCTGAAAGAGTCTCACCTGTTTTGAATTCAATATAATTGAATATTATTCGATCAAACATAAGATTTGCCAGATCGAAGAATGGTAAACCATTTGTTTCAAAGTGCTCAAAATCTATTAAATTAACTCCGCCCCGCCAAAACAACAGGTTGCTAAATTCATAATCTCCATGTATAGCGCAAATCGGTAATGATAAATCTTTGAGTGTCTTTATTTCCTCGGTTAGTTTCCGGATTTGCGATTCTACTTCTCCGGTTAACTTCCCCGCAGAGTTAAGTATTTCCCTCTGTTTCTTGATTACTGACAGTAGATAAGGGGCAGCCTCGACCTCTTTAATCTGCGTGTGTTTTTGGAACTTCACTAAACACCTGATGGCTGCTTGAACGGATTCATCAAGCTTCTCCATATTACTTTTTGATAGCCTGGCACGCAGGTCGAATCCTGAAGTCTTGCCCTCGATATATTGCGTCACCAGAAAGGTTATACCGTCGATAGTGCCGAAATAAAGTAGTTGAGGGATACTGGAACCAAGCTCCGTCTTTTCCAGCAATTTATTCGCTGATTTTAAATTATTCGCTTCATTCTCCAGGATATCGGGGTATTTATTGTCCCGGCAGATTTTACAGAAATACATTGGTTTTGAATTATTCTTGCCATAAATCAGATAATTGACTGCATAATAGTTTCCCGGGCGTCCCGCGATCTTCATCACTTTAATGTCTGACGGCACCGAGTCTGATAATAAGCCGGCTTTTCTCAACAGCTGAATAATCCTGGCTTCGTTTGACTCTTTGCCTCCCGGTTTCCTGGCAAGAGCCGCAAAACTCGGCGAGACATACTTGAGCAGACCTCTGGGGAATAACTCTACCGCTGTCTTTATATACCAGGCTTTATTCCCGACTGGCAGCACTGTCTTTTTCCAATGCTTGATAAGTTTCCCCGGGACTATTTCCGAGGGGAGGATATAGTGGGGGAAAGCCCCGTAGAATTCCATATCTCCAAATCCACCGTCCTTTAACAGTCGCCGATAGCCCGGCAAAGAGTAGGTATACATTCTGTATTCGCTGTTGCGCTTCCATTTTGTAATAGCGTTAGCTAAAAATCTGGGCAGGAAGGACACGTACTTGATATTGACATGGTCATCGGGTGTTCCAATAAGGTATTGATAGCCGATGCTGTTTTCTATCGCCAGATACAGATGTCCGCCCGGCTTGAGTACCCGCTGCATCTCCCTTAAAACCTCCACCTGTACCTGCCGCGGGTTTTTAGAATAGGTAGCGGTATCACTCCGCCTTTTCCCCCAGTGGACCTCCAGTACGATTTCCTGGTCGAAAGCTACCCATTCCAGGACCCCGTTCAAAATGACAAGGTCAAAGAAACCGTCAGGAAACGGCAGCTCCTGAACGTTTGAGGCTGTCACATGTATGTTATTGAAGCCCATTTGCTCGGCGCGTATCTTTAAGAAATTCAGTGTTTCTATAGTTTTATCAACGGCAAAAATCTCTCCGCAGTGTTGCGCGACTGGAACAGTTAATCCGCCCCACATGGAGCCGGCATCAAGGATGCGGGAGTTCTTGTTAGTAGGCCATAAATACTGAGCATCGGCGCGGTTAAACGGCTCTATGGCATCAACGTATTCGGGAATCAATTCCCGGGCGGTTTTAAGCCAGTCTCCGCTCTCGCTGGCTTTCCTGTTCAGTTCGTGCATTTTCTCTCGACTCACGTTGCACCAATACTCGTCCTTCTGGCGGAAATCGGGTATGCCATCCGCTATTTTATATACCTGCTTACATGATAGGCATAACAATGTCGCGTCACGCCGTGATAACTGACCATGGCAATGCGGACATACCAGATCGTTGAAATAGGCCTCTTTTTCTTTATCCTGGCTCATTTTAGACATACTCCGTGTTTTAGCCGGGCGTTCCTCCGGTATTTCCTGACAGTCTGCCTTTTATTGTCGTGTTTATTTCATTAATCATGTACTTGATATCGTTGAAAGACAAGTAATTCCGATAAAATATGCCGATTACCAGACTCTATAGAACCACTTG
>CAYGVP010000079.1:0-3075 GCA_964353385.1 uncultured Dehalococcoidaceae bacterium | reverse complement strand
ATAAAATTAAATATTTTTTTGATTTTTGCATATTTTATTGCCGGATCGGAGTTCGTCTTCACCGGACTATTATTCTGGCCAGGTCCTTTTTGAATATAATCCCGGACGCTTTTAACGATATAATTATCATAGAGCCTGTTCTTGGCAGAAATCATTAGATTGATGGCTAATAACACCGGGATTACCGGCGTCAGGTATAAAAAGATGGTCTCAACGGGTCTACCAGCCAGAAACCATCCCATATTGCCAGATTTTTCAGCTACATACAGCCCCAGCCCTGCCCAGAGAGGCACCCAGCCGGCATAAGACCCGTAGTTGTCCAATATATCGCCGGTAATTGATGTACGCCCGGTCTCACGGGCAAGCAAGCCATCGCTCCAATCCAGGAAAGGTCTGAAATAGAATAAGATAATTCCGGCCAGAATGGACCACTTTATGGGAATGGCTAAAAAAATGCCGCCGAGAATCCCTAGAATAGCGTAGGCAGCGGTAACTGCATTAGGGGATATTTTAGCCCGCATAAACAGGTAAGTCAGGTATGGTGATAAAGTCAAATATAGATACGCCTTAAGTTTCCGGTATGAGTACCACTTCCACTCATCGAAAATAAAGGAATAGCCCTTGCGATGATAATCGAATATTTCTTTTCTTAGTTCAGTTACCGTTTTCATAAGGCACCCTGAGCCAGCTTCTCGGCGCGAAGAATATCTTCTTGAAAATCGATTTCGACCCATTTTAGCCCGTCGATAATAACAGGTTCGAAGTAAACTTTCTGAAACAAAATGGGTAGAATATTTTCATAACCCAGCTCATATTTTTTGAGTTTTATTTGCTCTGCCAGAATCTTTTTCAATTCTTTACAGGACTGTCGATTGAATCTGTAAAATCCGACCGCCTCGCCCACGGTATTATAATCGCCGACAAGATGGCGCTGCATATCCAGGATTCTGCCGTTCTTTACCCCCACCATCATCTCCTCCCCGGAGCTGCTGGAAGTGGTATCGATGACAATGATGTTTTCCTTATCGGCGTTAATCAATTTTTCCAGCAGAATATCTTCAAAATAGACATCGCCGTCCATCAGGAGAACATCCTTATCGAGTTCCTTCCCGGCTTTGTTCAGGGATAAAATACTCCCTTGAGTAAAATCCGGGTTCTCGATAAACTTGATACTGCCGCGGAAGTCCATGCCTCCGGTGAATTCCATTATTCGTTCTTTTTTGTAGCCCACCACCAGGATAACATCACGGACGTTCACTTTTTCCAGCGCTCTTAAATATCTCTCCAGCAGCGCCACGCCGTTGATTTTGGTCAGGCATTTGGGGTCTCCTTTAGCGCCGCTTAGTCTTTTCCCTACTCCGGCTATCAGTATTATTGCTTTTATCGATTGTGGCACTAGGTTACCCTGCCTAAAATCAAGTCTGCATCGTCCGGGTGTCTTTCCAGGAATTTCTTGAATTTAATGTCCCAGGCTTGAGGGTCGCGTAATTTTGAGAATTCGTTGAATTCCCTTGTTTTAGCATCCACCAGCGTCTCCAATTCTATGGGGTCAATTACAAAATCCGGAGAATCCGGGGGGATGATGATATTTACTGATTTAACATCCATGTGTTCATAGCTAGTCGGCAAATAGCCCTTTTCTTTACAAAAATCGTATAACTCTGACCCGGGTAATGGATTGGCGATGAAGAAAGAAGCGCTATCAAACCCAACTTTGAACGGATAATTCAATGTTGTTAGAATTTCTTCCTTTGTCTCACCGGGCAAGCCGGTGACAAACATGCTGTGAACCTGAATACCATTATCATGAGCGATATTTACCAGCTCTTTAATTCTCTCTATCGGCGGCACTGATTTGTGAATCACTTCCTTCAGTACCCGCGGCGAGCCTGATTCGATGGCAAAAGTAATCTGGTATGCTCCCGATTGAGCCATGAGATTTATCATCTTTTCATCCAGGGTGGCCGGCATCAGACCATGCGGGGTACACCAGGATAAATCAAAATCCTTCAACCGGGTAAAGAATTCCATGGCATGTTTTTTGTTGATGGTCATGTTATCGTCGGCAAACTGTATCTCTTCGATTTTATATTTGTTAACCAGTTCTTCAACCTCGCTGATGATATTGTCGACGGATCTCATTCTGAACTGCCTGCCCCAGTAATTAACGGTGGAACAGAAATTGCACCGATGCGGACACCCGCGAGAAGTTAGTATTTGCTCCACGCGGTCTCTTCTGGAAAAGGGGGCATAAGGCACACCTATCTCGATATACTTTTCCATATCGACCAGGTGTCTGGCGGGAAGGGGAATGCTATCGAGGTCCTGTATCCTGCTTTGCATAGGCTTTGTTATGCAATTTCCATTTTCCAAATAGGCTAGCCCATCGAAATCAGGAGTTTCTTCTTTGTTTAAGCTTTCAATTAATTTGTTAAATCTGTATTCCCCTTCACCGATGATAATAAAATCAACATAACCGGAAGCCAGCATCTCCCCGGGGAAGAGAGAGGGCTGGAGACCTCCCAAAACGACGGGCACATCGGCATTTATCTCCTTCACCAGTTTGCAGGTACGCAAAGCGTCCTTGGTTCTGGAGGTAAACATACAACTCACACCCACAATATCCGGGTTATAATTTTTTATCTGTTTCTTCAGGTCTTCATCACTCAAGCCATAGGTGATATGTTTCTTATCATCACTGAAGTAATGGTTATAGTAGCCGTCGCAGGTGGAATCGATGATTTTCACCTGATAGTCATTCTCCAGAACTGCGCCGATGTATAAAAATCCCAGCGGAGTCGCCAGTCTTCTGATGCTGTCAGCGGGCATAGTGTTGGAAGGGTTTATAAATAAGATTTTTTTTACCATTTTTTAATGTCTCCTATAGTTTTATTGCCTTCGCACAATACCCTTAATATGCTCACTAAACACGTTTATTAAATTCTCTAAAGATATGGAATCTTAATTAACTTAAGAACTCATCTTTATATTTTGTACTCAATTCCTCGAATTTCTCATTGCCTTCGTTATCAAATTTCTCGGCTTTTTTTATCTCCGGCCATAAATCTTTGGGGA
>CAYGVP010000078.1:0-6745 GCA_964353385.1 uncultured Dehalococcoidaceae bacterium | reverse complement strand
GACCTTATCCACTCAACACAGTCGGAAATGGAAGTGGAGTTCGAGTTCAATATCGGCGACCAGCCTTATCGCATCATTCGCAAGCGCGCCCGACCTAAAAAGAGGAAAGCCGCGGGGCAATCTTCACTTGAGTTCCAGATAGGCAACGGCGATGGCTTCCGCCCTATTACCGGCAACACCATCGCTCAGACCCAGCAGAAAATTATCGAAGTTCTGCATATGGATTATGATACCTTCATCAACAGCGCCTACCTTCGCCAGGGGCACGCCGATGAGTTCACCACACGGAAACCGGCAGAACGCAAAGAAGTACTGGGAAACATCCTCGGACTTTCTGTTTATGACCAGCTCGAAGACAGGGCGAAAGAGCTTGTGAAACAATATGAAGTCGATGCCGTCCAGCTGCAAAATACCATCCAGGAAATCAACGCCGAACTGGCGCAGAAGCCCATATTTGAGTCAGAACTGGAGCATGCACTAAAAACACTTGTAGATATTAATGCAGTAGCACAGCAAAAGGAGTCTTTACTCAACCAATTACGACAGAAAAAAGAAGCTCTGGAGGCTAAGAAAACACAGCTTGATGAACTTGAAGCACATATCAACACCAGCAGCTATAACCTCCAGCGCTGGGAAGAGCAGGCAGAACAGCACCAGGTCAGGATAAAACAATATCAAGAGATAATCGGCAGGGAAAAAGATATCGAAGCCGGCTACGCACAATATATTGATGTTCGAAAAAACGTTGATGAATTTGACCAGAAATCCTCACAGTGGCGTAGACTAGATAATCAAAGGCAGCAACTCGAACGTAAAATTGAGCAGGCAAAAAACGAGCTATTAAAAGAACATGCCGTCATCGAAAGCAGAATACGCGAACACGATAGAAAAATCCAGACCTTACCGGAGCTTAAAAATCAGCTAAACCAGGCGCAGGAACGTCTAATCAGGGTAGAAGAAGTCGATACTAACGCCCGCCAGAAAGAGCAGTCTGCTAGAGACATTCAATCACAAATCAGCTTTTTAAGCGCTGAAAATACGCGACTGGAAAAAGAAATCGTTGAGGTAACGGAAAAGCTGGACCTCATTGCCAAACATATCGCTACTCATACGGAGGCAAAGTGCCCGCTCTGCGAGAGAGAGTTAACCAAAGAAGGACTGGAGCTGATTGCCACCAAATATACCAAGGAAAAACAGCAAAAAACCGACACACTAAATCAGAACCAGAAAGAGCAAACCAGAAAAAAGTCCGAATACAATGTCATAATTCAGGAGAAGGCAAAGCTGGAAGCAGCGCTGAACCAAGAAAAAGCAAAGTTTCAGAACCAGACGGGTGCCTTGACCAAGGAAATCAGCAGCATCGAGGAAGAGAGCCATAAGCTGGCTGAACTCAAGGACGACCTTACCGCCATCGAGGAGCAACTGGCGAAGAGCAGTTTCGCTACTGCAGAACAAGCGGCTTTATCATCTATCGAAGCTGATTTAGGCAACCTTAAATATGACGCGGAAAAACACGAACAGGCGCGACAGCAACTAAAGCAACTCGAGAGCTGTGAGCGCGATAAGACCAGACTGGACGAAGCAGAGAAGCTCATCAGCCAGGAAAAAGAGGCGCTGCAGAGAGCCAACGAAGAAGCCCAAACACTCCGCGACAGCCTGAAGTCCGATAACCAGAAAAAAGAAGCACTGACTGTTGAATTAACGCGGCTACCCGAATTTCGAGGTGAACTGGCGGTAGCCGAAGCAGAGTATAAAGAAATCAGTTCCCGACGCAGCCAGATACAAGAGGCGGTGGGCAGCTTCCGGGCTAAGTTGGAACGTCTTGACCAGCTTGAATTAAAGAAAAAAGAGAAGGAAAGCCAAATATCCAAATCGTCAAAAGAAGAGGGTATTTACCGCGAGCTGGCCAGAGCCTTCGGGAAGACAGGGATACAAGCGCTGATTATCGAGACAGCCCTGCCGGAAATCGAAGAGGAAGCCAACAGGCTGCTGAATAGGTTGACTGACGGGAGAATGACCGTAAAATTCGAGACGCAGAAGGAGACGAAGAAAGGCACGGTACAGGAAACACTCAATATCGTTATCGCGGACGAACTGGGCACAAGGAACTATGAAATGTACAGCGGCGGCGAGGCTTTTAGAATCAACTTTGCCGTACGCATAGCTCTCTCCAGGCTGCTGGCAAGACGCGCCGGGGCACCTCTGCCGACATTGATTATCGATGAGGGGTTCGGGACACAGGACAGCACCGGCATGGAGAAGCTGAAAGAGTCGATTAACTCTATTCAGGGGGACTTTGAGAAGATTCTGGTTATCACGCACATGGACGAGCTAAAGGACGCCTTCCCTACCCGCATCGAGGTGACGAAGACAGCAGAAGGGTCAACGATAACCGTGAACTAGGCGATGATACGTTTATTTAAAGAAGAATTGGGGGGCATTAAGGAGTTCTTTAAAAGGAACGGGCGCGAGATTGTAATCGTCGTTTTTGCCACGCTGTTCTTCGTACTGCACAAGTACCGACCCATCCAGAACGAATGGCTAAGCGTTTTTCTCTATTACGGGGTTTTTCCTATACTGACAATCATAATTATCCTGCGGAAAAACCCGCTCGATTTCGGGTTAAGATGGGGGAATCCGCGGATATGGTGGTTTTACGTCTTCGTCACCTGCGTGATAGCGGCGGCGATTCTTTACGCGTCTTCTTTCAGCACCTCTCTGCAAGATTATTACCGGCAGGCCGATTTCAATTTATTTACTTATTTCATGATACAGGTTATGAGCCTTTCCGCTTCCGAGTTTATGTACCGGGGGTTTTTATTGTTCGGGCTGGCGGAGAAATTCAGGGAAGGCAGCATTTTACTGCAGACGATACCGTTCGTGCTGCTGCACCTGGGGAAGCCGGAGTTGGAAACAATAAGCACGATAATCACGGGGTTATTATTCGGATATATAGCTTATAGAGGGAAGTCTTTCTGGCCGGCGTTTATTATACACCTGTTTATCAATGTGTTTTTTGTGGGGATAATAAATTTGAGGTAAGGGAAAAAGCTCAAAACTCAAAAGTCAAAAGCATAGCCTAAAGGTTAAAGGCTAGGAGAACCCGGCTTAATTGTTTTGGGTTTTTTAAAAATTTTTTTCAATAGTCTTAGCTTCAAGCCGAAGCTGAATTGTTTAAATTGTTTTATGTTAAATTAGCTTTAGTAGCCTGCACATTATTTAGTTATTAAGTTACAGCGGGCAATAGCATGTAAATTACAGTTATAAGTATATGAGGGTTGAAGGGGGAATGTAAATGGGATTTTGTCATACTAACCTTACCCCCTGACCCTTCAATATAAACACTCAGGGTAAACCTTCACTTCGTGGCTCGCCACCGACCCTCGCCACAGGTGGTGACTCAGTGGAACCAGGGTGAACACCCTCTTCAAACGGAGCATTTACGTATAATTGAGGCTAATAAACTTGACAATCGGATGCGATGTGTGCTATATTATGACAAATAGTCCCTAAAGCACAATAAAACCGTCGCCCCAATCTGTATCTCCATCTACGACAAAAATAAAAGCTAATTATCTAAAGGAGGAGAACAAAATATGAAAAACAGGTATTGGATAGCAGGGCTTTGTCTTCTGGTGCTAATGCTATGTCTGGTATCGGCTTGCGGAGGTGGCGGTGGTTCAACCACAACTACATCATCAGGTCAAACCACGACATCACAGGCAACAACGACCAGCGCCGGGGGGGGTGGTTCATTAAGCGATATCCTGGGCAAATGGTCAAGTACAAACTCGGTCAAGTATGACATGATAATGACAATTCCCGGGAGTCCATCGATTACAGCAAAGATTTGGCAAAAGAATAAAAAGATGAGAGAAGATATAACCGCGCAAGGCATGACTATGACCATGCTGTTTGACATGGATGCGGGCGTTATGTACACGATTATGCCGCCCCCATTGAATACGGCTATGAAATCGACTTTCAATACCAGCGATATGCCTGAAGGCGGTGTGGACACCGGTGATATCATGGACTACAATCCGAATATCGTCGGCACAGAAACTATAGACGGGAAATCCTGCACGGTCATCGCATACGAATACGCAGGGTCGAGCATGAAGTACTGGATATGGACAGAAAAGGGCTTCCCCGTCAAGATGGAAATAACTTCCGCCGGCTCGAAGACCACTATCGAGTATAAAAATATAGATTTTTCAAACATTGCCGACAGCATTTTTGAGTTGCCGGCAGGCGTGACGATAACACAGATGTAAAATAAGAAGACCGTTAGATTAAGAAAGGGGAGCAGTAATGCTCCCCTTTTGTTTTAGGGTTGGTGAGTAAATCCCCTCTTTATAAAGTGGGAGACGAGATAGGGGGGAGAGTACGGATCCTTCACAGTGTTCAGGATGACAAAGGATAAAGAAGAGATTATCACATTTTTCTCACAATTGCACCGGGAGTAAAAACCCACGTACGAAAACGTTTGACAATCAGCTACGAAAAACGTCAACATTATGACAAATAGCCCTCGAACGCAAAAGAGGGAATTTGGACGTGAAAAACAGGTATTGTACAGCCGGGCTTTGTTTTTTGGTATTAATGCTGGTTTTGACATCAGCTTGCGGAGGCGATGGCAGTTCAACTTCATCTACAGCTGCTACCAGTAATCCGAAGACCTCTACAACAAATCCCACGACCGTTCCCACCACTACCACCACTACGACTGCCAAGCCTTCACCGACCATTCCACCGGGCAGCCTGGCCCTGTTCGCGGTCCTCAACGGAAGCAGCCAGAGCGATTTCCTGCGTGTCGATGACATCAGGGTCAACTGGGACACCACCCACTTTCAACTACTACGCTATATCCCGGAAATCCAGACGCTGGATGAGTTCGGCTGGACATCCTCGAAAAGCTACTCCAGGTCCTACATTTACGGAATAACCGCCGGCGGGTGGTTATACGAGGTGAAGTGTTTCCTGGATTCCGGCCGGAAAGACATCAGCCGGCTGGATCCGGCCACCGGAAAAACGGTCGCATCATTCGGGCCGGTCACCACGGCGGACATGTATGAGGGATTTACTATTTGCGAGGACAAGGTTATCTACCGCACGGAGGTCACAAAGGACCAGCTCGGCAGGCGGACTAGCGGCGGCAACGTCATGGTGATGAAAATCGGGGCGTCCAGTCCAGTGAAGGTGCTGGACTATTACGACAACAACAACCTCGGGCATTATTACAGCATGGGAAATAACCTGGTCTCGATAGTCACCAGCATCCAAGGCACAAATAAGTATAACGAAATTTACCGGGTAGACCCAGAGACCCTTGCATTTGGCGATTTGATATACTCGTTCAGTTCCAAGAATTATGTCACCTTTTTTGAAGGCGACACGGCGCTTTACTGGACCGAGACCGATGCTGCCACCGGGAATATCTACGTCGTCAGGTTACCGATTAACGGAAACGCGGTTTATTATCTTGAAATATCGGACACCAAACCGCAGAATTTAGCGATCGACGAATCTCAAGGCAAAGTCCTCATTTCATTCCAGGACGAAACCCCGGAAAGCCCGTTCTATTTCCTGAAGGATATCGCCAGCGGCGATATTACCGAGGTGGATGTAGAAGCGGCTTTCTTTTCTAAATCAAAACTGGGTAACGGGCAGTTTGTGATACTGGATTAAGTGAGAGACGCGATAGGAAGCAACCTATCCCCCTTGACCCCCTTTCCAAACAGGGCATTTTACGAATCCTAGATTCAGTTGTTTGGAAAGGGGGATTTTATTTGAGAGGGGCTAGCGCCTCCATTCGACAGGCTCAGGACAGGCTCTCTCTGCGGGGATTCCCTCTGGGGGAAAGGGAGAGAATAACACCAGGTGAGAAAGCGGAGATAGAGATTGCCACGCGGAGTTTACCCTGAACGTAGTGTGAGGGCTCGCAATGACAGGACGAGAGAATACGCTGGATACCGACTTCCGTCGGTATGGATATGAATTTAAAAGGAGCAGGATGAGCAGAGGCCTGACAGAAAAAAGTAAATAGTAAACTGTCATTCTGGTCCCGTATCAAGTACGGGATAAACTCCGGCCAGAATCTATTTTTGGGAGTATTACCCTGCTGAATTTTTAAGTGGATTCCAGCCTGCGCTGGAATGACAAGGGGGAGAGCCTCTACTTAAGAACCCGCTTTAAATACTGTCCCGTGGCGGATTTTTTGATACGGGTGATTTCTTCCGGGGTGCCGGTGGCGACGATGAAGCCGCCCTGGTCGCCGGCGCCGGGGCCTAAATCGATAACATAGTCGGCGTTTTTAATGACGTCCAGGTGGTGCTCGATAACGACAACGGTATTGCCAGCATCCACGAGACGCTGCAAAACACTTAAGAGCGCAGCAACATCGTCGAAAGAGAGGCCGGTGGTAGGCTCATCGAGGATATAAAGCGTGTTGCCGGTGGAGCGGCGCGACAGCTCCGTAGAGAGCTTGACCCGCTGCGCCTCGCCGCCGGATAATGTGGGAGCGGGCTGGCCGAGATGGATATAGCCGAGTCCGACATCATTTAAGGTCGCCAGTTTGTTCTTCAGTCGCGGGATATTCTCAAAGTACACCAGCGCCTGGGCGACGGTCATATCCAGCACCTCGGCGATATTCTTGCCTTTAAACTTAATCTCCAGAGCCTCGGTATTATAGCGTTTGCCCTTGCAGACCTCGCAGGGGACAGTGACATCCGGCAGGAACTGC
>CAYGVP010000077.1:0-6762 GCA_964353385.1 uncultured Dehalococcoidaceae bacterium | reverse complement strand
GAGGTTGCTGGCATAAAGCTGGCCGGGAGCTAGATTAACACCAGGAGCAACGACTTCATCACCGACGCCGATAATAGCTATTACGGGTCGGCGGTAAACGCTGACGCGATTGATGCCTGCAGCCGCCGCCAGCCCGAGGTAGCCCGGCAAAAGCCTTGCCCCTTTTTTAACGATTATTTCTCCCGCCCTCACTTCTCCCCCGGCAACCAGCACGTTGCGGCTAATGGCGGCATCGGCTTTAATTAAAACCTCATCAGTTGATATTTCCTCACACAGCTCTGCCGACACCACGGCTTCAGCGCCCGGCGGTATCGGCGCGCCGGAGTAAACTTTGATGGCGCTGCCATGCTTTACCCCGACATCATTCCGGCTGCCGGCATAGGCGGAACCGGTAATTTTCAAGCGGACAGGATGCCGCGCCGAGGCTCTGGCAACATCCGAGGAGACAACGGCATAGCCGTCCTTAAGAGAAACATCGGCGGAGGGGTAGCTTAACGCCGCGACGATATCCGCAGCAGTGATACGGCCCACGCTTAAAGCGAGTGGCAGCTCCTCGATGCCGACTGCCTTTACGTTCGAGCAGATAAGCTCAAAGGCTTCTTGATAGCCGACGTAGCCGGCACCTTCATCAATTTCTCTGGTCTCTTTTTCTATATCTGACATGCTGCCTCATTTTCTTCGATTTAAGTATATACTCCAGACGCGAGCTTGTTCAAATATATTCAATAAATTTTCACCCTTGACTTTGATGTTTTTAAAGAGTAAAATTCGCCATGTGTCAAATGAACATAATGCTCGTTTTACACCTCTCGCAATATTCGTAGCAATCATCTTGCTGTTGAACTTCATCTATTTAAACCCCCTCCCTACTCTCTCCGCCGCTCCCCAGGCATTAAGATGGACGAGGGTGAATATACCCGCGGAGGGGTCGGCGGGGGGCTGGGTACTGGCTGACGGCTCCGATATCCAGCACCTGACTATAGCCGCCGACGGCACCCTGTACGCTTACGGTAAGGGACTGACCTACACTCTTTATAAATCGACCGATAGGGGCCTTAAATGGTCTTACATCGGCAATGTGCATGATGCTATAACGGATATTGCCGTTTCACCATACAATACTAATACTATCTTCTATGCCACAGCCACGACGGTATATCAATCTAGTGATGGGGGTAAGAGCTTTATATCGCTACCGGCGAATCCCGGCGGGGTTGGAACTGGCAACGTAACCATAACTTCGATAGCGGCGACCTGGCTGAATAATAACATTATCGCCGTGAGTACCCGGGACACAGACAGCGGCCAGTTTGGCGGGGTTTACATATTGAACGAGGGAGATATTATCTCCGCCTGGACCGACAGCGGCATAGGGAACTACGATGTTTATGCCGTGGCGTTTTCTCCCAGTTACGCCAGTGACCGGCAAATCTTAGCCGTGGCGACCGATGAGACGGACACGTATATATATAATAAAATCGGCAATGCGGACTGGAATGCATTTATTGGCCGGGCCAGACTTAATAAAGATAACGCCAATCCCCCCGTCGCTGTCGCGGTTGCCAACGGCGCAGTGATTGCGTTCCCGGCTGACTATTATGCGGATACCGCTTCAGGGAGGAGTTTCTTCTTCGCGGGCATCGATACCGGGGCAGGAAATGGCGACGTCTATAAAATAACCTGCGTCGATGCACCTGCAGAATCGATAGTTACCGACCTGAATTGCGGCAGCGCTTACGGCGAAACAAATACCGATATTACCGGGCTGACAGCGTATTGCGATAGCCGGTATTCCATACTGCTTGCTGGCGCCGCTGATAGCTCCCATATCTATACCAGTACCGACGGCGGCATTTCGTGGGGAAAAAGTAAAAAGCAACCTACCGGCAATTCGGATACCGGAGTTTTAATGGCGCCCGATTTCGTGACTACCAGCCTGATATATGCCGTTACCAGCGGCAACGGCAGCGCCGTATCCACCAGCCGGGATATAGGAATAAGCTGGAATCAAATAAGCCTGATTGATATGGCCATTACCAGTATCGTCGATTTTGCGCCGGCGCCAGACTTAGATAAAAATAACGCCGTATTCATGATTACCTTTGGAGGGGAACACAATCTCTGGCGCAGCACGGATGATGGTTCTAACTGGGAAAGGATTTTATCCAGCGATTCATCCAGCGTAGACAGCCTGGCTTTAGTGGGTCTTCCCCCGGGATACGGAAAGGACAGCCACGCAGTATTTGCCTTCGGGGAAAGTAACGGCAAGCCGGCTATCTGGGAATCTAAAGATAATGGCCAGAGCTTCCAGTGCCGCTTTACCCACCAACCTGCCACCGGCACAGCCTTTTCCATCGATGTCTGGACAATTACCGATGAAAATACGCTATATGCCGGCACTTTTAACGGTTCCCAGGGAAAGATTTACCGGACGACGAATAGCGGCTTTAGCTTTTCCGAAGTTGGAGCGGCAGGTGCTGATTCATTTTACTCTCTGGCCGTTTCTCCCGACTTTATTAATGACGGAACGCTCCTGCTGGGGAACAGCGACGGCGGAGTGTATTATTCCAGCGATAATGGTTCTTCATTTCTAACGCTCCCATCTTACGCCACCGCACCGCCTCTCACCGGTTCCGTTTCCGTGGCTTTCGACCCGGATTTTAAGACTAGCCACACTGTTTACGCCGCCAGCGACACGGCCGGCAGCGGTCTTTATCGTTTCATCATCGGCAAGAGTGATGAGTGGGAAAGTATCGATAGCACGCTGCCCGGCGGGGCGGAGATTAAGCATCTGACTGCTTCAAACAACGGAGTTTTGTACGCGGTCAATTATAACGCCGATGGTGGCATGGAACGCTGCCTCAATCCTACAACTGCATCAGGCGCGACATTCGAAACGGTAACCCCCGGCTTGAGCAGCGGCGTGAAACTATCCGGCCTCTGGCAGAGCAACGACAGACTATGGTCGGTAGACGACGCCAACTGTAAATTGATGACCTATTACGATACGCTGACATCACAGTCAGTACAGGTTGCGCCGGATAACGGAATATCAGGCATCGGGAGTCTGGTCAACCACACTGTGAGAAACGTGACTATCGACTGGGAGACGATTGACGGGGCGACGAATTACGAGTGGCAATGTACTTATGATACGGATTTTTCTACCGTCCCGGCCGGTTTTAACGGGACGACATCCACCAGTTCTATCCGCCTGCCGGCACTCGAACCCGCCACCACCTATCACTGGCGCGTGCGGGCCTGCGCCCCGGTTTTCAGTCCATGGTCGCCGAAGCGGTCGTTCACCACAAGTATGGATACCGAAGGCGTAGATTTGCAGCCGGAGATGCCAGCGCCTGGAGCTGAAGAGGTGCCCATCAAACCCGTTTTTCAATGGTCGGTGGTAGTCGGGGCAGAGGCATACGAACTGCTGGTAGCCACCGATGCCGATTTTACCCATCCGGTCATCGTGAAAATAAATGAGTATGCTCTCAAGGCTAATGTCTGGAAATGTGATGTCAACCTGGACTATGCAACGACCTATTACTGGAAAATCAGGGCAACTACGGCCAGTACGAGGAGCGCCTGGAGCTCCGCCAGTGTTTTTATTACGGAGCCGGCGCCGGTTATTAGTGAAACCCCGCCAGCCCAGGAGCCGGAAATGACCGCATCGCTCAATGGCACGTTAACGTCACTATCTTCGCTGGATGGTATCAACTCTTTTCCTTCCAATCCGCCTTCAAAACAATCAAAGTCGCTGCCCCCATCCGCGCCGGAAAAATCGCCCGCGCCGACGACGATAATAAACCAGCTGCCTGATATACCCGGCTGGCTGATTTACCTTATCGGCGGGTTGCTGGGTATAGTTTTCCTGGCGCTGCTGATAGTGCTGGTAATCGTGATAAAGATAAAGCGGTTTTAATACAATTACCGGCTAATATTACGTGCCTTTGTGATATCCATTTGACGCAGCACAGAGAAACCCTTTAAACTTTTTTAAGAATAACCGTAAGGAGGTATAATATGCCGCTGGTAACTATAAAAATCATCGAAGGCAGAACAATGGAACAGAAGCGGGGCATGGTCAAAGACGTTACCAACGCTATTATTAAAAACATCGGCTGCCCGCCTGCCACCGTGCAAATCGATATCATGGAAATGAAAAAGGAAAATTTCGCCGAGGGCGGCACTATTTGGATTGATAACCACTAAATGCCATGGAGGGTACTATGAAACTTCTGGGCGTCATGGGCAGCCCGCGCATCGGGGGCAACACCGATTTACTCCTCGACCGAGCGTTGAAAGGGGCGCAAAGCATGGGGGCGGAGGTGGAGAAAATAATACTGGACAGGCTCAAGATTACCCCCTGCAGGGAAATCTATGCCTGCCTCAAGGACGGCAACTGCGCTCTTCAAGACGATATGACCGGTATTTACCCTCGAATACTTACCGCCGACGCCATTATCATTGCCACGCCCATCTTTTTCTACACTGTAAGCACCCAGCTGATGGCGTTTATCAGTCGCTGCCAGGCTTTCTGGTCGAGGAAATACGTACTGAAAAACCTGGATATACCGGTGAAACGAGGGGCTTTTATCTGCGTCGGGGCGACGAAGGGGATTAGACTTTTCGAAGGACCGAAATTGACGATTAAATACTTCTTCCAGGCAATCAACGCCGAATATAAAGAAGAACTGTTAATAAGAGGCGTCGATAAAAAGTGGGAAATTAATGACCACCCCGACTATCTGGTCAACGCCTACGAACTCGGTAAAAAGCTGGTTTCTTAACCGGCTTTACGCTCGCCCCGTACACTGATAGTGATATCTTTGAATGGAACGACGTTGCCGCTGGCAAGAATCGCCTGCTTAGCCATGTGGACCAAGCCGGAGCAGCAGGGCACTTCCATATGCAGCACCGTCAGGCTCTTAATGCCGGACTGTTTTAAAATAGCGTTCAATTTTTCCTGGTGCGCCTGGAAATTATCCAGCTTGGGGCAGGCTACCAGCAGCACGGTATTTTCCCCGAGAAAGTCCCGGTGAAAACCGGCGTAAGCAAAGGGGACGCAGTCCGCCGCCAGCACCA
Source organism: uncultured Dehalococcoidaceae bacterium (assembly GCA_964353385.1). Lineage (GTDB taxonomy): Bacteria > Chloroflexota > Dehalococcoidia > Dehalococcoidales > RBG-16-60-22 > RBG-13-51-18. The sequence goes on along the minus strand of CAYGVP010000077.1, from coordinate 1,677 downwards.
AATCCGCATTTCTTAAGAATGGGGCGGTAGGCGGGACGAGAGTAAGCTGTACGGGCCAGTGACCCAGTCTTGATTTATTGACAGCCTCGGTAATAACCACCGCCGGACAGGCTACACCAGCCAGATTTTCAAACTGCTTAACGCTGGCGGAGGGACAACCACAGGGCAGATTTTCTTCCGCCTTTTTTAACTGCAAGTGTTTTTCCACAGCCGCTTCGTCAAAGTCCTCGGCTTTTCTTTCTTCGATGGTGATAGCGCCCTGGGGACAGTTAAGGCAGTTGCCCAGTCCATCGCAGTATTTTTCGCTGATGAGCTTTGCCTTGCCGTCGACTATTTTCAAAGCGCCCTCGGCGCAGGAGATAATGCAGGCGCCGCAGCCGTTGCATAAATCTTCATTTATTTTTACTATTTTCCTTAACGTTTTGGTGGTCAAATTTTCCCTCCCGAATCATGTTTCAGCGTTCGCCTTTGAGAGCTTTCCAGCGTTCTTCGCCGAGGCATTGTCTTGCCGAAGGGCACCATTCAATACAGGAAGGGGTCTGTTCCTTATAAACGTACTTGCCGCATTTTTTACACTTTATTCTCAATTCGTCGGAGAACATTTCCACCTCCGCGCCGCAATTGGGGCATTTATAGATAGCGGCACGAAGGTTTCTAATATCCTGGCCGGGGCATTTAGTATTCATAAACAGCACCTCCACTACCTGTTGCCGAGATAATTATAAAGGCAAATTATAGTCCTTCTCTATGACATAAGTCACAAGGGATCTTGGAAAAAGTGAAAAATATGAGGAAGCTGATACCAATGACGGTTGCTTAACTATTTGCCTCGCTGCACCAGTTCAATTAAAACATTCTCCGCCGCTGATGGGTCGATAAAAGCTATCTTAGCGTCGGGCATTGATATTGGCTCTTCATTTTGCAGTTTTTTGCCCTGCGCTTTTAAATTCTTCAGTTCTTTTACAATATCGTCGGTAGCGAAGGATATATGATGCATCCCGCCGCCCTTTTTCTCGAGGAATTTAGCGAAGCTATTGCCCGGCTTCAAGGGTTGGAATAACTCCAGTCTAATATCGCCGCAGTAAATCATGATACAGGTGAATTCCCCGCCCGGTCCTTCCCACTTTTCCAATACTTTGAAGCCGAACATATCGGCATAGGATTTAATGGCTTTATTTATATCCTTAACCACCACCGCAATGTGGTCGATTTTCTTTAGCATACTTTCCTCTCCTATTTTTATACAAAAATAGAGTAAACGCAGGAACGTGTTTTTACCCTAAATATCTTATGCTATGGGATAAGCAGCGTCAAATTGGGGGGAAGGTCAATATTCAGAGACAGTTGATGCTAGATAAACCTTTCAAAGCGGTCTCTTTTAGCCTTGCAGACGGGGCAGACCTCCGGCGGGCTATCACGGGCGCAGAGATAGCCGCAGACTTTGCAGCGCCAGACGGGCAGCGGCAGGGATGACAGGGTTGTTTTAGGCAGACCCCCTTTAACCTTCTTTCTCTGGTCTGGCGGAGGACGGCGCTCCGGGATAGAGCCGACTTTTTTCTTTCCCTCCGCAGCCTCCCGTGAAACGTAGAGACTGCAATAGCACGCGCCGTAATCATCGAGGTCGGGGTCGCGGTAGTCGCAGGGGCAGATGATATCCAGGTCTTCCCCCTTAACGCC
>CAYGVP010000076.1:0-6875 GCA_964353385.1 uncultured Dehalococcoidaceae bacterium | reverse complement strand
CGCACAGCTGCCATTACCGGCTCCTATGTCGCTTTACACCTGGCAATGGAAAAGCTAATGCAGATGGGCATTATCTCCAGGATGCCGCTTAAAAGCGCCGTCGCCGCTACCAGCGTGGGTATCGTTAACAGCTATATGATGGTCGACCTTTGCTACGATGAAGACTCCCAGGCGGCCGTGGATTTCAATATCGTGATGACCAGCAAGGGTGAGTTTGTTGAATTGCAGGGCACCGCCGAGGGCAAGCCTTTTACACGGCAGTCCATCGACGATTTACTGGCTCTGGCGGAGAAGGGCATCCAGCAGCTTTTCAAAGTCCAGCAGGAAGCATTGAAACCCCAGAAATAGATATCTTCACACTCAATGTCATTGAGGGTACGAAGTACCCGTGAGAATCCGTCTCATATATCAAATGAAACCCAATAATCAATATTATGTTTATATCCTAATAACCGATAAAAATACCGCGCTTTATACCAGCGTAACCAATGATTTAGTACGCAGAATATATGAGCACAAGAATAACTTGGTTGAAGGATTCACCAAGAGGTATAACGTACATAAACTAGTTTATTATGAAAGCGGAGAGGATATAATGGTAACTATTGAGCGCGAAAAGCAGATAAAAAGCTGGGTACGCAAGAAAAAGGTTGCTCTAATAGATGTTTTTAACCCTGACTGGCATGACCTCTATAAAGAAATTTCTGGAATTGAATGAAGAATTCCAAGGGATTCTCACGTCGTCCCGATTGCATCGGGACTCCTCAGAATGACAATGACGGGGTTAAGGCCTTACCTGCCCCGTGCCGAAGATAATCCACTTATAGGTCGTAAGCTCTTTAAGTCCCATGGGACCGCGGGCGTGCAGCTTTTGCGTGCTGATGCCAACTTCTGCCCCCAGCCCAAACTGTCCTCCATCGGTAAACCTCGTGCTGGCATTGACGTAGACACAGGCGGCGTCAACCTCGTTAAGGAAACGCATCGCGCTCCGGTAGTCCTCGGTAACGATAGCCTCGGAATGTCCCGAACCGTATTTCTCGATATGCTCCAGGGCATCGTCGAGGGAGTCCACCACTTTAACGGCGGCTATCAGGGCCAGGAATTCCTTGCCCCAATCCTCACCGACGGCGGGGACGAGGTTTAGCGACCTATCGGCATTGAGGATTGCCATCGCCTTCCCATCGCAGTGGAGCTCCACTTTAGCTTTATTCAGTTCCGCCGCCATGTCCGGCAGAAAGTCTTCTGCTATACCAGCGTGGACAAGCACTGTATCTAAAGCGTTGCAGACCGTGGGGCGCTGCACTTTAGCGTTATAGACGATAGCCACCGCTTTCTGAATATCGGCGCTTTTATCCACGTAAGTATGGCATACGCCGATGCCGCCGGTGACCACCGCCATGGTGGCTTTTTCAGCTACGGATTTTATCAGTCCCGCGCCGCCCCTCGGAATAATCAAATCTATGATGTCGTTCATCTTCAGCATCTCGTCCACGAGCGCGCGGTCGGTGTTATCAATAAACTGCAGGCAACCGGCAGGTATCCCCGCCCGCTTGCAGGCGCCCTGTATCACTTTAACGATGGCGGTATTGGAGAAAATCGTTTCCTTACCGCCCCGCAGGATGACGGCGTTGCCGGACTTGAGGCAGAGCGACGCAATATCCACCGTGACGTTAGGACGGCTTTCGTAAATAGCCCCGATAACGCCGATGGGCACGCGTTTTTTACCGATTTGCAGTCCGTTGGGCATGGTACGCATCTCATATACCTCACCAACGGGGTCGGGTAAAGCAGCTACAGCGAGCGTGTCCGCGGCGATGCCTTCCAGTCGGTTTTCATTTAACATCAGCCGGTCGAGCAAAGCGCTGCTCATGCCGGCGGCTTTAGCCGCCTTATAGTCCTTCTCGTTGGCAGCGAGGATTTCATCTTTCCGCAGGAGAATGTCATCGGCGATATAGCGTAGCGCCTTATTTTTGATATCCGTAGAGATATAGGCAAGGCGGCGCGAGGCGAGCTTGGCGGCTCGGCCTTTAGCTTTCAAATCATCTATGGCGTTTTTCATGTGCAATAACCCTTCCTCAATCCCCCTGCCAATATTATATCATGGTAAGATAATCAGACTGACTTTATTCCTCTTGCTACTCGAATTTACCGCTCCCGCTAAAGTGAAAGACATAGCGCGGCGGCAGGCTGGTAACCGCCCGGTTTACCCGCTTTTTTAAAGCGCAGCGGCTCCGCCGCCCGTCCTCCAGTTCGATAATATAGCCCCCGCCGTCCTTGATTTGCTTGTATTCGACGAGTGTGAGTTCTCCCCACCACCGGTACTCTTCCTCATGCTGGAAATTGTAGCTGACATTAGCTATAAACTGTTCGTTGATAGACTGATAGAGTTTACCTGTTGGCAATTGGTGCCTCCCTTTCCAGTAGCGCTAGATTGTTGCGATGGACTACTTCCGGCCCATAATCGAAGTTCAATAAACTACTAATTTTACTCGATTGGGCTCCCTTAATAACGGCTATATCACCGGCGCTATAGTTGGTGATGCCACAGCCGATTTGCATTCCCTCCGTATCATAAATTTCCACGATGTCGCCGCGGCCGAACTTGCCTTCCGCCGATTTTATTCCCGCCGCCAGCAGACTGCGATTTTGTTTTTTCAGAGCTAACGCGGCCCCGGAATCGATAGTCAGTTTACCTTTAGTGCCAAGCCCAGAAAGCATCCAGCGCTGCCGGCTTTCAATGTGATTCCCGGCGCTCAGAAAGTGGGTGCCGATAGATTCCCCTTTTGCCAGCCTGATAATAACATCGGGTTCTCTGCCGTCGGCGATGACTACATGCACCCCGGAGTCCGTAGCCAGCCTGGCGGCTTCTATTTTAGTAATCATGCCGCCCGTGCCCCTGGCACTTGCCGTATTCGTTCCAAAACGTTTGATAGCGGCGTCGATTTTCGTGACTAACGGTATAAGCTTCGCCTTCGGGTCTTTATGCGGGTCGGCGGTATACAGCCCGCCGATGTCGGTAAGCAGCATCAGCATATCAGCATCTATCAGGTTAGATACCATCGCCGAAAGATTATCGTTATCCCCGAATTTGGCTTCCTCGATTTCATCAACGGATATCACATCATTTTCATTGACGATACAGACTACTTTTAGCTCCATCAATGCCAGCAGCGTATTGCGGGCATTCAGGTAACCGGCACGGTCGGCAATATCAGCTTTGGTCAGCAGCGCCTGTGCAACGTTGATGTTATATTTCTCGAACATCTGCTCATAGGTATGCATCAACCGGCTCTGCCCGACCGATGCCAGCACCTGCTTAAAGGGCATACCTCTGATTTTCTTCGTCAGGCCCAGCTTATGCCTTCCGGCGGCGATAGCTCCGGAGCTGACTATTACGATTTCAGCGCCCTGTCCCTGTAACCGGGCTATCTGCCCTACCAGATTGGACATCACTTTTTGGTCCAGCTGGTTACCGCCGCCCGTCAGCAGGTTTGTACCCAGCTTTACCACAAAACGCCGGTACGAAAGTCCCGTTAAATTTGCCGACTCTTTATTAGTGTTCATAAAAATACAAACGATTGTTTCCATTATAACACAAGGTGGAATATATTTAACAAAGAAATTTGTTAAAGACTTTTGTTGACAGATATTTTGACGGACAGTACAATAGTCCTGTATGAATATGCGACTTAACGGTAAACTGGTGTCCGGTGCTGCGGATAAACAAAAGACAACTACAGGGCAGCAACACTCGGATATAGAGATAATTGCCGACATGCTCCGGGTTGGCGAAAACGGCGCCGGCAAAACAGAAATAATGTATACTGCCAACATGAGTTATCGCCAGATACAGAAGTACCTCGAATATCTGATAAATCAGGGCTTTATCAATAAAGTCAACCTGGATAATACGATGATTGCTTACCAGGTAACCGAAAGCGGTTTGAAACTCCTGAAAGCCATCGATACGCTCCTGGAAATGATTGAGTCTACCGAGAGTCCCAGCCAGCAGCCTGAATAGCAGTTAAAGCTCAATACAGGCCGGATACTTAGCAGTGCCAGGCTTTTTTTATTCTAAAGCATTCTGCCGATAAAGTCCGTTATGCCTCTTTGTTAACGAAACCTTAAGATAAACTTTATAATTCTTTTATACCCTTTATGTTTATATTTATACATCGATGGTAGACTGATAATAGCGATAAAAAATATCTAATCAGTTTAAATTTTAAGTATTAAAGGAAACAAATTACAGCTATGAGAAGGACTCTTTTACTGGATGAAGACGATTTATTAATGGTCGTCAAAGAAGACATCGTCAAGCAGATTGACGAAAACCGCGGCGAAATGAACCGCACGGAGTTTGTTAATTACCTCATTCAGTGCCAGCTTAAAGAACGGTTAAACCAGCAAAAATGCGTTAGCAAAGAAGAGTTCCGGCAATTTACCCGTCAGATGACGGACCTCCTCCATAATTTCCTCGAGTTTTTTATCAGCTACGGAATGTCCCAGAACAAAGGCCGGCTCGATGAAAACGTCCAGACATTGAATAAACAACTGGAATCGTTTTTAAATCCTGACAAAGATATCGAAGCGCTTTAATCAATTTCACCCCTTGTATTTACCTTTCTATAATTTCACTTTTAACCAGATACTTCATAGTTCGCGGAGAGGCTGAAAAGCTTTCTTTTTCCCGCCAGAAAAGCCCAAAAATCTTATAGTACTTTAGTTCCCTTACGTTGGTTTCCCCACTTTAGTTGCATCTTGACAGTTGTAACATTTGGTCTGATAATCGCTTATATGAACGTATATACCATAGCCCCTTTGATTGCCTCTATAGTATATATTCCGTTATTAGCCACGGCAGCAGCAAGCCGTCCGTGGCAACGGCGTTATACACTATTTATTCTTTATATATCTGCCGCATTACTCTGGAGTATCGGTGATATACTTCTGCGCAGTGAATACTTTCCTGATCATAAGTACTTGATAATGCAATTAATAATCATTATTTTTTCTCTGATGGCTATTCAATTCCATGTGGTTGCTTCATCATTCTTCCCCAAGGGTCAGGGGCGCTGGCTGCCGTTCGCCTATGGTTCTCTGGTTGTTATTACCATAATGGTTTCCCTGGGATATGCGCTGGAAAGCGTTGGCGTAACGAATGATACAACATTTATTAACTACGGCAAAGGGATAATTTTTCTAGCTATTCCACTGCTTGTTCTGATATTTAGAGATTTATATGTTTTAATCAGAATGCTAAAACATCTGGAAAATCCTGTTTTATACAATCAGATATTCACACTAATTATCACTATTGGAGTGTTAACCTTATTTACCTGCGCGACTTTTTTACCTCTGGTGCAATCCTTCCCAATTACACAGTACGGCAGTCTCATCGCTTCTATTATTCTTACTTACGCTGTTTTCAGGCACCGGCTGGTTGATATCAAGCTCGTTATCAAACGCGGCGCAACCTGGTTTATCCTGGGAGTACTGGGAATCACTGTTTATTTGCTCTCGCTGTTTCTTGCCGAGAAAATCTTCGATTTTCAGCTGGATGCCGTGGTAATTGTAAGCGCTACTGTATTAGCGGTTGCCGTAGCTATTTTCATTTACCTGATACGCGATAAATTATTTAAGATAGTAAACCGTGGTTTTCATGGCTCCAGCTACAATTATCATCTGAAACTTAATGAATTCACTGATAAAATAAACAATATTTTCAGTCTTAAAGAACAGGGCGGCGAGCTGTTATTGCTGCTGAAACGAGCGCTTAATATTAAGCAGGTGTGTCTGCTCTTCCCCGATTTTGATACCGGCGACTATATAGCCAAGTTCTACGAACCTAAAGACGATAAGAACCGGCTATCCGATTTTAAACTAAGGGCGAGCAATCCTATCGTTATATATTTGGAAAAAGAGAAAAAGTTCCTTAATAAAGACAACCTTGCTATCCTTCCCTTTTTCTTAAGCCTGTGGCCGCAGGAAAGGGAGGAAATTGAATCAAGAAACATCTCTATGTTCGTACCACTTATCAGCCGCGACCGGCTCATTGCTATTCTGGTACTTGGTGAAAAGTTGTCCGGCCGCTATTCTCTCGAAGACATCAACGTTATCGAGAACGCTACCGTGAACGTGGCGGTCAGCATGGAGAAGGAATACCTCCGCGAGCAGCTTAGAGAGAGGGAAGAGGAATTATCGGTAATCAATAATTCCAGCGTCATATTATCTTCCAGTCTGGATATTCAAGAAATTTTCGGCAGTTTTGTAGAAGAACTGAAAAAGGTCGTTGACGTCAATTGGGCGACGATAGTGCTTATTATAGAAAATGAATTTGTCTGCGTGGCAGTATCCTCACCCGAGACTTCCGCCTATCAAATAGGAGACAAGTTACCGACGGAAGGGACCGGCACAGCCTGGGTAGTAGCCCATAAGAAGCCTTTCATTGAGCCTGACCTGGTAGAGGAAAAATATTTCACCACCAGTGAGTTTGCCTATAATCACGGCCTGCGGTCCATGGCTTATTTGCCTTTAATTGCCAAAGGCAAAGTAATCGGCAGTTTTGTTTTATCCATCAAAACGCCAAATGCCTTCAGCCGACGCTATGTCAAGCTGCTGGAGCAACTGGCGGCACAAATAGCCACGCCGCTGGAAAATACCCAGCTATATGCCCTGGCTAAAAAGAAAGCCAGCGCCGATGAACTCACCGGCTTATATAACCGCCGCTCCCTTGATGAAGTGATCGATAGTGAAATCAGCCGGCATTCCCGTTACGGCGGTGTCTTTTCTCTAGCTATTCTCGACCTCGATTCATTTAAGTTGTACAATGATAGATATGGCCATCTCGCCGGGGATAATCTTCTACAGATCAT